>CAYPHV010000088.1:0-2630 GCA_964410645.1 uncultured Nautiliales bacterium | reverse complement strand
CAGTAATTCTGATAGATTTAAAAATCAAATTGAATTTATGGAAACAAATAAAGAGATTGATATATGCGGAACTTTTATAAAAGAATTTGGAGATGGTATTGAGTATAAAAAAATTGTTAAATATCCACTTACGCATAATGAAATGTTTAAGTTTTTCAAAAAAAGAGTTCCTTTAGCTCATGTTAGTGTTTGTTTTAGAAAAAGTTTTTTTGAAAAAGCGGGATTGTATCCAGAAAAATATCATATTACTAATGAAGATACATTAATGTGGCTTAAAGGGTTTAAAAGTGGTTGTAAGTTTGCAAATATTAATTATATAGGAGTAAATGTAAGAGTTAATAAAAATTTTTTCAAAAGAAGAAGTAGTTTTAGAAAAGTATGGTATGATTTTAAAAATAGATTAGTAGTAAATAGAGAGTTAAATTATGGATTTGACTCTTATTTTTATGCTATTGGAATGTTTTTTATAAATATTTTGCCTCCGTCTTTAAAAAAATTAGCTTATAAATATTTGAGATAAAAAGGATAAATATGTCAAAAGAAAATAGACTGATTTTAGGCTTGATTATTTTAGCGTATGCGTTTAGTTATCTGTTTCATATTTATTGGATAAGTTGGGCGGGTAATTATCCTCAGTTTATTTGGCATGGACAGGTTATGATAAATAACCCGGACGGATATTTTTATGGAAGCGGTGCCCAGAAAATAGCTTTTCATGAGCATTTACACAATCTGAGATTAATAGGCGTTTGGAGTTACGGAACGTCTGTTATTACTGCTTTTTTAGCTAAATTTTTACATATAAGTATTGATACTTTAATGCTTTATCTTCCGGCGGTTATTTCATCTTTAGTGGTTATTCCTATAATTTTAATTGGGAAACTTTATAAAAACTTAACGTGGGGGTTTTTAGCGGCGCTTATCGGAAGCATTGGCTGGAGTTATTACAACAGGACCCTTGCAGGATATTATGATACAGATATGTTTAGTGCGAGTCTGCCGATGTTTATTTTATATTTTTCACTTGCCGCTATCAAAAAACGTTCTTTAAATTATTCGCTTGCGGCGGCATTTACTATTATTTTATATCCGTTTCTTTATGATCAGGGTCTTTCAATAGTATATGCAATGGGAATTATGGCGTTTATTTATCTTATGTTTACAAAAGATAATAAAATTTCATTAAACCTGAATGATGAATTTGTTTTTCAATTTATTACTGTTCTTTCTATTGCATTAATGGATGTGAACTGGATAATAAAGGTTGTTTTACTATTAAGTGCTTATTATTTGTTTAAAATAAAAAAGTTTAAATTAAAAGAACTTCGAATCAGTGCTTTAGTATTTTTTATTCTGTTTTTATTTACGGGAAATGTTTTTGGTATTATTTTGCATAAAGTTTTGGATTATTCCACTTCTACAGAGGAAGTAAAAGATTTGCAGTTTTTAAATGTTAATAAAACAGTCAGGGAAGCCAGTCATATTCCATGGTTTATTGTATTTGACAGGATTATAGGAAGCACATTAGGAATTATTATTTCAATAATCGGTTATATTTTACTTGTAAAAAAATATAAAGAATTTATTATTGCCCTGCCTCTTTGGGGAATAGGATTTTTTGCATTTGTCGGAGGGCTCAGGTTTACTGTTTATGCCGTGTCAATTGCAGCTATCAGCGGGGTTTATTTTTTTGTATGGCTAGCTGAGAAATGGAAAACGGAAAATGAACAAGGTTCATCTGGCCGCTTGAAAAGTAGCCATGATGGAAAATGGAAAATTTTAGTCCCAATTTTAGGGGCTGTTTTTTTAATAGCGCCAAATATTTCGCATATTGCAGGATGTTGCGAAAATAATAAATTTTTATCCTCTATTAAAAAAATTTATCCGTTAAGTTCTTATCCGTATCTAACGCCTACGGTATTTGATAAAAACGAAGTTGAAGCTTTAGAAAAATTTAAAAAAATTTCAAATCCGAAAGATTATGTAATTACCTGGTGGGATTACGGATATCCTATCTGGTATTATGCCAATGTAAATACATTAATAGACGGTGGAAAACATGATGAAGATAATTTTTTAGTTTCAAAAATACTTACTACCTCAAATCCTTATCTGGCGGCAAATTTATCAAAAATTGCTGTTAAAAAATATGTAGAAACAAACAAAACTGTGGCTACTCAGCTTTTTGTAAAAAACGGAAAACCTGTTGATGTAAATGAATTTTTGGATGAAGCGGGAAGCAAGGATTATAAAGCACCGAAACTTGATAGAGATGTTTATTTAATGCTTCCATATAGAATGTTTAATATCTTTCCGACAGTTTCCATTTTCAGTAACAGAAATTTAAATACCGGAGAAGTTTATCCAAATCATTTCTTTTATAAAAACAGAATCAGAAAACAGGGAAATTATCTGTTTATAGGTAATATTCCGGTTGATTTAAAAAATGCCGAGTTGGTTATCAGAAACGGAATACCTGTTAAAGAGATTGATTTAGTTGGATATGACAAACAGGGAAAAATTTTGGTAAAAAAACAAAAATTAAGAAATAAAGGGCTTAATATAATTATTTTGCAAAGTTACGGAGAAGGCTTGATTTTGGATGATTATTATTATAATTCTATTTTTGT
>CAYPHV010000087.1:0-2653 GCA_964410645.1 uncultured Nautiliales bacterium | reverse complement strand
ATATTTTATTATCTGTTTGAACCAGATATTTGGATATGAAAAGCATCAAAATAACAATTTACAATAAAAAAACTTATTATTATAGTAGCTATAACCAATCCTATAAATATCTCTTTAATATACAAGAACAAATTAATATATGCTATAAAATCCATAAACAACAAATAATCCATAAAAAATTACAATACTCATAACTGGCTATATGAAACCAATATTAAAAGCTAATTTAATCTTTTTATCTTACAAATAACTTTTTAATAATGCGTTTCCGACCCTTATCATATTGCTGCCCTCTTCTATCGCTGTTTCAAAATCGCTGCTCATTCCCATTGAACATATTTTTGCCCCGTATGATTTTAATTTCTCAAAAAGATTATAAGTTAATTGAAAACTTTTTCTAATCTCTTTTTCATCATCACTGTGAGCACCTATAGTCATAACACCTTGAAGATTTATATTTTTTAAATTTTCTTTTATTTTTGAATATGTTTCGATAGCTATTTCAGGCTGAATACCCTGTTTACTCTCTTCTTTCGCAGAATTAATTTCCAATAAACAATTA
Source organism: uncultured Nautiliales bacterium (assembly GCA_964410645.1). Classification (GTDB taxonomy): domain Bacteria; phylum Campylobacterota; class Campylobacteria; order Campylobacterales; family Nautiliaceae; genus JALTBU01. The sequence continues at coordinate 2,091 of CAYPHV010000087.1, read as the reverse complement.
ACCGGTTTTTTTGCCCTCTTATCTATAGCTTCAGCCAATTCATAAGAATTTAAAGACTGTATCATAAATGGATTTAACGATAAAAGTTTATTTATTTTATTTTTTTGCAGATTTCCTATAAAATGCCATTCTATAGGAAGATTCTCTGTTTTTTTTGCTTTTTGTTCCATATTTTGAACTCTGTTTTCTCCAAAAGCTCTTTGTCCTTCACTATATAATTTGAGTAAGGGTTGAATATCTTCGGTATATTTAGTAACCGCAACAATCTGTACAATTAAATGTTCACTTCTTTTTATTCTTGCCTGTTCTACTTTTTGAATAAGACTGTCTAATGTCATTTTATCCTCCTATTAATCTTGAAATATCATTAAAAATTCCGATTGCCATAAGTAAGCCCAATATTGTCCATCCTGCAACTGTTAATTTTATCATAATATTTTCGTTTAATTTTCGTTTGAAAACCGCCTCATACAAATTAAAAACAATATGGCCTCCGTCAAGTGCCGGAATGGGAAGTAAATTCAATATACCCAAATTTACGCTTAAAAGTGCGGTCAATAATAATAAAGGCACAATACCGTAATTGGCAATTTTAGCAGTAACATCCACAATTCCTATAGGTCCGCTGATAGTGTTAAGTCCGATTGAACCTGTTATTAATTTTTCAACACCTTTTACAATAAGTGTAGAATCTGAAATAAACTTATTTGAAGCAACACATACTGCTTTTAAAAAAGTATAATGCACTTTTATTGTTTTTCCGCTTGGAATTATGCCGATTATTTTTCTTTTTATTTTTTCGCCAAAAATATTTTTTATAATTTCTATCTTTGGTTTAAGTTCAATATTCAAAATTTCATTTTTTCGTTTTACAGTCAAATCGATTATTGAAGATTTCAAAATATATTGTGGAATTTCATCCCATGTTTTAACAGGATGACTGTTTATTTGTAAAATTTCATCATTAGTTTTTAAAACACTGTTAGCCGGTGTATTTGGAATAGTTTTTCCAATAACAGGCGCTAATTTTTGCCAGCCTGTCAAAGCTATAAAAAAATATATCAAAATAGCCAATAAAAAATTAAATCCGGGACCTCCTAAAAGGATTAAAATTTTCTGCCATGGAGATTTAGAAGTAAAAGAATCGGAATCGTTTGAACTTTTCAAAGGATCAGTATCATCCTGACCCTTCATTTGTACATAGCCTCCAAGAGGCACTGCGCTTAAACACCAATTAGTTTCACCGAATTTTTTACATATAATTTTTTTACCAAATCCGATAGAAAAAACTTCAACATTAACACCTACTAATTTTGCCATTAAAAAATGACCCAATTCATGAAAAAATATCAAAAAAGAAAGTATTATAAGGGCACTAATCATTATGGGCCTTAAGATAAATTTTTAGATAATCAAGCCCGCTGTATAAAGTTAAAAATACAGCAAGCCACAATAAACATTCTTTACAAGGCCAATTCATAATTAAAAAAACTATTGCTATCATCTGAAAAACTGTTTTCACCTTACCGGTAGATGATGCTTTTACACTAAGTTTTTCAGAAGCCATTACCACTCTTAACCCCGTTATAAAAAATTCTCTGATTAATATTAAATATACTGCCCAGGCATTAGCTCTATGCAAATACAAAAGTCCTAAAAAAGATCCTAATACAAGCATTTTATCGGCCAGAGGATCAAGAATTTCCCCCAGTTTGCTAACAGCGTTAAAATTCCTCGCAATAAAACCGTCAAAAAAATCTGTAATACTCGCTATTACAAAAATAAGTGCGGCAAAATAATCAATCCAGGAAGAATGAATATGAAACATATTTCTATTAACAAAAAACATAAACAGTAAAAATGCAAGAATAATCCTTATAAACGCCAGAATATTGGGAATATTTTTTAATCTTTTTTCCCAAATCAAATATTTATTAAATTTAATATTATTATGTGTTGTAAACAAAGACTATTCCCTGCATCCAAAAGTTGTTCCGCCATCAATTATTATACTCTGTCCTGTTATCCAGCCGGCTTCTTCGGAACATAAAAAATACGCCGCCCCGGCTAAATCAGTTGCTTTTCCCATTC
>CAYPHV010000086.1:0-2759 GCA_964410645.1 uncultured Nautiliales bacterium | reverse complement strand
CAATTAAAAATACAGAGAAATCACAATTTGCACAAGAAAGCAAAGACCTTTGCAAGCTACCTAAACTGTTCTACGCCTACCTTATCGCAAAAATTATCTATAGGGCATCTTGAACAAAAAGGAGATACGGGTCTGCATATATTTTGTCCGAATGGAACAAGCAAATCGTTGTATTCTATCCAATATTTCTCAGGAAGTATTTTCATCAACGCGAATTCCGTTTCTTTGGGATTTCTTGTTTTTATCAAACCCAAGCGGTTAGATATCCTGTGGACATGAACATCCACACATATTGCAGCTTTATTGTACCCTTTAGACAGCACAAGATTCGCCGTCTTTCTTCCAACATTCGGAAGTTCCAATAAATCTTCCAATTTATCCGGAACCTTTGATGAATAGTTTTTAATTAGTATATCCGCTATTTTTTTTAAATTTTCTGCCTTTGTTTTATAAAATCCTACAGGATAGATCAGTTTTTTTATTTCCTCTTCACTTAATGCTGCCAATTTTTCCGGTGTATCTGCTTGTTTGAACAGCCTTAGAGATGCTTTTTTTGTTGTGTCGTCTTTTGTCCTCAGACTTAATATCGTTGATACCAAAACCTTAAAGGGATCATTATCTTTCGCTACCTGCGTGACAACAGGTTCCTCAAACGAAAGATAAGCTTCCCTCAATTTTATAATGAGCAGATCTATATTTTCTTCCGTCATAATTTAGGACTTACTTTTATTTTTGTATGTTTTTTTAAATCCGCTATAAATTTATCGAGCAGATCTTTCTGCTTCTCATCTTTCAATAAGGATTTTATCTCTTTTTCTCTCTTTTCTAAATCTTTTTCATCGATTTTTTTACCACTTATTTTATATATATAAAATTTGTCATTTTGAGAACACCTGCCTATAAAACCTATGCTTTTATCAAATACGGTTTTCGTAAATTTTTCGGAAAATTCACACGGCATGGTATAATCGGGTGAAAATTTTGAAAAATATTTTGTGGTATTTATTTTTAGAGATAACATTTTTGCAGCTTGATCTATGTTTTTATTTTTTATTGATATCTTATATACTTTTTCAAATGCATTTTTTGCCTCTTTTATAGATTGATCGTTTAAATACGCCATTTTCACATTCTCAATAATATCTTTAAAATTAGGTATAAACGATTCTTTCTTTTTTGTTACTTCATAAATAATATATCCGTTTTTAGATTGATCAGGACCAAGAAGCGTATCGGTTGATGATAATAAAGCATTTTTTATAATATTTGCAGTAAACGGCGGCTCGGGGTTCTTCATACTCATAAAGTTACTTGTCTTGGATGCTAAATTAAATGTCTTTAATACTTCATCAAAATTTTTGCTGTCTCTTAATTTAACAAATATCTTTTTTGATTCTATAAAGATGCTGTTTTTTGCTTTTTGCATTTTTATAGCTTTAATTATTGCTTTTTTTACTTTTTTAAACGTCTGCATATGAGCAGGTTTTACCGATTCTAATTTTGCTATGTGATAACCGAATTTTGTTTTAAACGGCGCTGATATTTCCCCAACTTTCATTTTGCTTATAACATTCCAAAACGGCGCAATTACCATTTCTTTTGCAATATACCCTAATTCTCCGCCCGTTTTTTTTGATGGTCCTTGAGAATATTCTTTAGCCATTTCCGCAAAATTTTTATTTTTTTTCACCTTAGCATAAATTTCATCCGCGCGCTTTTTAAATTGCTCATCCGTCTCATCTTTTTTCTTTATAAGCAGTATGTGCGACACCTTTCTCTGCTCCGGAACGGCAAAATATGAGATATGTTTATCATAAAAAGATTTTGCTTCATCATTATTTACATTAATCTTAGATTCCATATAATCATAGCTTATCAAGACATATTTAAACTTTAATTTTACAGGAACTCTAAATGATTCTTTATGCAAATTATAATATTTTTTTAGATCGTCTGTAGAAAATTTGATTTTATTTTTAAAATCCGCAGGACTTATCTGCACATAATTAATTTTCACTTGGGAGAAGTTTCTATTGTAATATTTTTTTATATCATCTGCGGATATTGTAACGTTTTTAAATAGGTTTTTCTTCAGTCTATCTATGGACAAATCGCTTTTTAATGATATTTCGTAATCCTTCGGGTTTATATTGTTGGCTTTTAATATGGCGAGATATTTCTCCTTAGAAAAATGACCCATATTATAAAAAACTTTCTTCTGTTCTACTGCATTGCTGACATCTTTATCGGACACATTTATGCCCTCTCTTTTAGCTTCATTTAAAAGCAAAATCCTATCTATTAGAAGATCAATTGTTTTTTGCTTTAAATTTAATTTTTTTATGTCATCTTCTGTTACATTATTTCCTTTAATCTTATACAGCATCTGTGTGTAGAACTTATACATATTATCATAAGTTTTTGTGTAGGTCGGCATATCAACTTTTGTTTTTCCGACCTTTATAGCGGTATTGTCTCCCATTTTAAAGGGGCCCGATACAAAAAGATATGCGCCGCCTACAACAAAAGCCAACACGCCTATCCACAAAAATATAGAAAATCTTTTTAAATTACTTCTAAAAAATTCCAGCATAAAATACACTCCTTCATAAAAATTACGGAAATTATACCCAAAAACTCAATTTTATCAATATTTATAACTCATTTTACATTCTCGCCCTATGAGAACACTGCACAGCGTATAGTTTCTTGTCAAGTTCTTGAAACGAATATGAATTTTAGGCAAATTTTAATGTTCA
>CAYPHV010000085.1:0-2774 GCA_964410645.1 uncultured Nautiliales bacterium | reverse complement strand
AGCTCCTATTTTAGAAAAATGTAATGGATACCAGCTGTGGAAGCCTTTAATTTGAAAGGTAGGAACAGAATAAATTATTATTTTATAATATTTTTTTGATTACTTTAAATAAATGCTTATATTTGGAGTTTAAATTTTTAATATCTTCTTTATGAAAAATTGGAAACCCGAAGAGAAAATACCATTTACGCTTTATTCAAATATTGCTCGTGATAGGATAGATATACTGGTAAAAAATAAATTTAATGACTTATGTAATGCAAAGGATGAGCTACTTCGCAATAAGGATAATTTTGCCCATATCACAAAACAAGGGCTTGATAGTAATGTTTTTATTGATTCTTTGAAAAAAATGCTGGAAAGTAAAAAGTCAAAACTAAGTCGAGAAGAAAGTGACATAATAGGTGAAGAAACAAAAGTATGTATTAAGATTATTAGAATAATATTTCCTTTTGCAAGAAAATATCAGGCAAAGGATTATAATGATAATATTTTAAGTTTGTTTGTATTACTTAATAATATTCGCAATTTTTTTTCACATACAAAACATAATGAAATAGGGCTTAACGATAAACAAAAGAATTTAATAATCGGTTTATACGAAGCAGTCATTCAACAATCAAAAAAGAAAGAAATATTACTTAAAATCTTCCCTTCTGAAAAACTTTTTGAAAATAACAATTTTTCATATTTGGGATATATGTTTTTTATATCACTTTTTCTTACAAGGCAGGAAATTAATGAATTTAAACAACTTATTGATGAGTACAATCCTGAAAAAGAAGAAAAAAAGAAATTATATATTATCAATAATAATATTTATACCTATTGGGGATTGAGAGGAAAATCATCGTTTGACGAGTTGGGAACATCTGACACAAAAAGCAAAAACAATATTTTTTACTGGGGAATTTTAGAATACCTGAAATGCTATCCTGAAATTGCAGGGAATAGTTTATCTGAAAAAGTAAAAAAAGATTATAAAAAAAGATATAAAGACAAATTTATGGCTTATGGTTTAAGATATATTGAAGATTTTACTCTGTTGCCTGATATTGTTTTTGCAAGAAAAAAAAGCTACGATGATCCAAAAGTTTTACTAAAAGAGAAATACAGTTTTGATAAAAAAAATAAAAAAGGCTATAACTATTTTTTCTTTGGTAAAAATATATTCTTCAAATTTAAAGATAAAGAAAAAGCTAAAGGAAGAATAGGTATGCTCGGAATAAATGAATTAGAAACATTATTATATTTACTGCTTTTTAAAAAAAATGAAAAAAAAACTTCATCAACTATTGAAACTGAGCTTGCAAAATATTTATCAAATTACTCGTTTACACCAGCAGAATTAAAAAACAAAAATAATAAGGAACTAGCCAAAAACCTTCCCGGATATTCTAAGACAATAATAAAAGGAGAAAAAAGAGAAAGAAAGGATATTAAAGAAGCAATATCTGCCAGAATTAAATTTTTATTAAACTCTGTTTACGACAAAGAACGACTTAAAGAAATAAATAAAGATGAAAAAATAAGATTAATCTTAAAATGTTTCAGCAAAATACTTTCATGGGGAAAAAAGGGAGAAGAATTAAAGAAAATTTCAATCGGCAAAAATATTTTTCAGAAATACTCCATGCTATTAAATACATTAAATACAAAAAAAATCGGTGCATTAGTGAGTGAGTTAAAAGGAACTAATGAAAATGATAAAGACAAAAAAGTTAATAGATTTAGCATTATTAACAGTAAAATAAAAAAACATTGGAAAGATTTTGATGATATTTACAATAAAGTTATAAAATATCAAATAAACCAATTGAAGTTATGGCAAAAAGAAATTAAAAAAGAAATTAAAAATGATGATTTAATAAAAATAGCTCGTTGGTTGGATGTTCGGAACCCCGAAAATTCTAATATAGAGGATGTTACCAAAATGCTATCCAATGGTATTGCTATTCCCAGAGGATTTTTTAAAGAGATAGCAAATAAAGAAAAAGTTAGCTCAGCGATTTACAAAAACCAATCAAACAATATAAAATTGTTAGAAGCATTTTATACGCTCGAAAAACCGAAAGCAAGTTTAAGCAACAAAATCATTGCAGAGCATACAAAAGACAAACTACTGGCTTTTATAGCAGAAAAATATTTTAAAAAAGTTAATGGTGATAATAAAATACCTAAAGTATCGCTTATACAGGATTCCTTTCAGAATGAAGAAGTTGTTTTTAAAATTAAAAATAAAAATATAATTTTTAAATATTCCGACTTTAAACAGGTTCGTAGCAGAGAATCCTCAAAACTTTTGGGGAAAATTGTATCGTTTAATAAGTTTAAATCCCAAACCAATATAAATTATAGCACAGATATTGTTCCCTTATTAGAAAAATATCGTAATTCTCAAAGGGAATATATGATAAAGGTTTTTGAGTTTGAAAAAAAGGTAATTATGGATAAGAATTTATCTTTAAATAAAGATGGTTATATTAAATTTACCAAAGTTGTGGAACACTCTGATATTGAAAATAAAGACATAGACATAATAAAAAAACATCGCAGAAATGCTTTTCATAATAATATGAATGACATTATTGATGATACATTTTTTGAATCATCAATAAAAAAACTTGACGATTATCTTAAATAAACTGCCAACATCTGTATAAACAAATACTGAAACAGGTTTAAGCAAGGTTTTTGTTTATTTTACAAATTTATAAAAAAATAAAACCTTTGTTCATTGCAACCCGTTATTCATCTATATGAAATGCAGAAAA
>CAYPHV010000084.1:0-2801 GCA_964410645.1 uncultured Nautiliales bacterium | reverse complement strand
TCACAGGGGTCCTGATGAAAAAGGTAAAATAAAAGTAAATGATTTTTCTCTTTTTCACGCAAGGCTTTCTATTGTGGATATAAAAGAAGGCCGTCAGCCTTTTATGTTTAACGAATATATCATTGTATTTAACGGGGAAATTTATAATCATTTAGAATTAAGAGATTTACTTAAAGAGTTTAATTTTAAGACCCGCTCTGATACCGAAACTTTGCTTTATCTTTTTATTAAATATAAAGAAAAAATGTTTGAAAAAATAGACGGTATGTTTGCTTTTGCAATTTTAAACACTAAAACAAACACTCTTTTTTTAGCAAGGGACAGAGCCGGTAAAAAGCCGCTTTTTTTTTATAAAAAAGGTAAAAATTTTGGATTTGCAAGTGAGCTTAATACGTTTAAATTTTTGGATTTAGAAACGGATAATGAAGAAATAGAACTTTTTTTATCTACCGGGTTTTGTTCAAGTCCTTATAAAGAAATAAAAGAGTTTCCCGTTGGGAGTTATGCTTATGTTGATTTAAACACTCTGAAAATGAAAACAGACAAATATTTCGATATTTACGAATTTTATATAAAAGAAAAAATAAATTTGGATTTGGAAGAGTTGGATAATATACTTACAAAATCCGTAAAAGACAGATTACTTTCAAGCGATGTGGAAGTCGGGGCGTTTTTAAGCGGGGGGATTGACAGCGGACTGGTTGTGGCAAAAGCAAGTGAGTTTAGAAAACTTAAAACTTTTACTGTTCGTTTTGATGGAAGTTTTGATGAGAGTAATTTAGCAGGTTTGGTGGCCAAAAAATACGGGACGGAACATTTTGTAATAGATATAAAAATGGATGTAAAAAACAATATTGAAAAAATATTAACTTCGTATGGAAAGCCGTTTTTTGACAGCAGCGCAATCCCTAGTTTTTTTGTCAGCCGGGAGGCAAGAAAGTTTGTAAAGGTTGTTTTAAACGGAGACGGGGCTGATGAAATTTTTGCGGGTTACAGAAGGTATGTGCCTTTAGCATTGGGATTGGATAAAATTGCAAAAAATTTGAAATTTTTGCTTTCTTTTCTATCTCCTCAAAAAAGAGGAATTAATATGTTTTTATACAGACTTATCAGAGCCTCAAATAAAAAAGGAATTCACTGGTATAATGTTTTGCTTAATGACTTATTTGAGGATATTTGTGATTTTGATAATGAAAAAATACAAAATTTGGATAAAATGATTAAAAATTTAAAATTAAACAGTTTGGATAAACTAATGTATCTTGATTTTATTTTGAATTTGAAAGAGGATTTGCTTGTAAAAATGGATATAGCCACTATGGCTAATTCACTTGAGGGAAGAAGTCCGTTTTTAAGCAAATATTTTTTGGAATATGCCCCGAGGTTAAAAAACAGATATAAAATACATTTTTTTACTACAAAATATGCCCTAAGGTGTTTGGCTAAAAAATATTTGCCGCAAGAAGTGGTAAATGCCAAAAAAAGGGGATTTGAAATACCTCTTACTGATTGGATAAACGGAGAACTTAAAGATATTGTAATGGATTATCTGAATTATGGATTTTATAAAAATTTTATAGATGAAAAACTGGTAAAAAATATAATTGAAAGAAAAATAAATTTACCGGAAGAAAAAAGGGCAAAAATAATTTATTTACTTTTTAGTCTGGAAGTTTGGAGAGCAAATGAAAATAGCATTCTTAAGTCATTTTGATTTAAATTTATATCTTTTTAGACTGCCTATTATGAAAGAGTTAGTTAAAAAAGATAATGAAGTTTATGCAGTTTGTCCGCGAGGAGAAGTGTTTGATAAATTTCAAGAATATGGAATTAAAGCTGTTGAATATAAAATAGACAGGGGCAGTTTGAATATTTTTAAAGAAATTAACACAATAAAAAATATAAAAGAGGTTATTAATAAAATAGACCCCGATATTTTACATACTTTTATGCATAAACCGAATATTTACGGAAATCTGATGTTTCATAAAAATACAATAAATACTGTTACAGGACTTGGAAGTTTTTTTATTCATAATGATTTTAAAAGTAAGATAGTAAAAAAAATAATTGAATTAGGTTATAAAACAACCACTAAAAATACAAAAAAAGTTATTTTTCAAAACAGTGATGATTTAAATTATTTTGTAAAAAACAATATTATTAATGAAGAAAAGGCTGTTTTAATAAAAAGCAGCGGAATAGATACTAATGAGTGGAAAAATGAAAATATTGATTTCAGTAAAAAAAAGTTGGGTGTTTTTGACAATAAACCTGTTGTTTTGATGATAGCGAGGGTTATAAGAGATAAAGGGGTAAAAGAGTATATTAAAGCGGCCGAAATCTTAAAAGATAAAGCTCATTTTTTATATGTAGGTGGTATAGACAAGGGGAATAAAAACGCGTTTATACCTGATTGGAAAAATGTGAAATATTTGGGATTTAGAAGAGATATAAAAGAATTGATTTCTATATGTGATATTTTTATTTTGCCAAGTTACAGAGAGGGGGTCCCTAGAACGCTCCTTGAAGCGGCCTCTATGGCAAAACCTCTTGTTACAACCAATGCACCAGGATGCAGAGAAGTTGTAGAAGATAATAAAAATGGATTTTTGGTGCCTGTAAAAGATTATAAAGAATTAGCTAGAAAGATAGAAATTTTAATAGATAATCCAGATTTAGGGAAAGAGTTTGGTAAAAATTCAAGAGAAAAAGCCAAAAAAGAATTTGATATAAAAATAGTAGTAAGACAGTATTTAAAAATTTATGAGGAGATTTTAAGTGTATAAAAACTTTTTTAA
>CAYPHV010000083.1:0-2985 GCA_964410645.1 uncultured Nautiliales bacterium | reverse complement strand
TAAAAAATATTTCTTTTGAATATGAAGAAAATAAAGAAATTTTAAAAAATATTAATTTAATTGTAAAAAAGGGAGAAAAAATAGGAATTGTCGGAGAAAGCGGAAGCGGTAAATCTACATTGGTTGATCTTTTAATAGGTCTTTATAAACCGAAAAACGGTAAAATATTTGTTGATGATACCGAAATTAATGAAAAAAATATAAAATTATGGAGAAAAAAAATAGGTTATATACCTCAGTCTATTTATCTGTTTGATGGAACGGCAGCTGAAAATGTAGCTTTTGGGGAAAAAATTGATGAAGAAAGAGTTAAAAAAGTTTTAAAAATGGCAAATTTATTTGATTTTTTAGAGAAAAATCATCAAGGGATTTATACGCGTGTAGGAGAAAATGGAGTAAAATTAAGTGGTGGGCAAAAACAAAGGGTTGCCATTGCAAGGGCTTTGTATAACAATCCGGATATTTTAGTATTAGATGAAGCTACAAGTGCCCTTGATAATGAGACTGAAACAAAAATTATGGATGAGATATATAAAATAGGAAAAAATAAAACAATGTTTATTATTGCGCACAGAGTTTCCACGCTTGATAGATGTAATAGAATTATAAGAATAGAAAATGGAAAAATTGTAGAATAATTTAGATAAAATTACATATAAAAAATTAGGAGAAAGAATGAAATTTTTTGAGTTTTTAAAAGTAGAAGATAAAAGTAACTGGAAAATTATTTTGTTTTATATTTTGATAGCTTATATTTTTAATATAGGTGTCAGATTTATTTATACGGATATAATAGCACAAATTCCGGCATGGCAGTATAACGGTACGTATATTATAAATAATCCTGACGGTTTTTATTATGCAGAGGGAGCCAGGGATTTTATAAACGGTTTTCACCAAGCAAATGATCTTTCACCTATTTATAATGTAACTGCGGATTTTACAGCATTTGTAAGTGAGTTTTTGCATATACCGCTTGATAAAGTTATTTTTTATTTGCCGGGGGTTATAGGAAGTTTGTTGGCTGTTCCTTTAATTTTGATAGGGGAAGCAATAGGAAGTGCTTTTTTAGGATTTTTGGCAGCCCTGATGGCTCCGATGGTATGGAGCTATTATCACAGGACAATGTTTGGATATTATGATACCGATATGCTGACGGTTGTTTTGCCTGCCTTTGCCATATGGGGGGTGCTGTGGAGTTTAAAAAATAAAAATATAAAATATTTTTTTGTGGCCCCTTTAATTGAAATTTTTATGATTTACTGGCATGACGGACTTTATAATGTAGCAAACGGTATTTTTATTATGAGTTTTGTTTATTTACTATATTTAAAATTTATGAAAAAAGAAAATATTTTTATTGAGAGCCTGTTTTTATTGTTTTTAATTGTTCCTCTTTTGCCAATAGACATAAAATTTAAAATAGCTGTTTTATTCATTTTGCAAATTGCATTTTTTTATATAAAAGATAAGATGAATACAAAATATGAAAAAATTTTTTATTTAATAGTTTTGGGAATTTATATTTTTGTTATTGGAATTCCTTGGATTAATAATGTTTTGCACAGTAATTATTTTACAAGAATTGCTGTTAATGCTGATGACGGATTTAAATATTTTGATGTTGTAAACACAGTAAGGGAAGCCGGGCATATCAGTTTTAATACGTTTGTTCACAGAATCAGCGGCAGTTATATAGGCTTTTTTGTGGGAGCATTTGGGTATTTACTCTTAATGATAAGATATCCACAGATGATAATCTCTTTACCTATGGTGATATTGGGCTTTTTTGCCTTAAGAGGCGGACTCAGATTTACCATTTTTGCAGTTCCTTTTTTTACTTTAGGGGATGCTTATATTGTGTATTTGGTAGCGAAATATATTAAAAATTTATTTATAAATGATAAAATTTCTTTTTATTCAAAATATGTGATTTCTTTATTATTAATGGCCGGGTTTATTTATCCAAATTATAAACACATTCATCAATATATTACTCCTGCTGTAATGGATAAAAATGAAATTAATTCGCTTGTAAAATTAAAGCATATTGCAAAAAGAAACGATTACGTTTTGACTTGGTGGGATTACGGATATCCTATAAGATATTATGCAGACGTAAAAACATTAATTGACGGTGGAAAACATAGCGGTGATGTTAATTTTCCGGTCAGTTTTGTCCTCACAAGGCCAGAGCTTCCTTCTTATAATACAGCAATACTGGATGTTTATTTTACAGAACAGCATTTTAAAAACCATAAAAAATTTGATTTTATAAAAGATCTTGAAAGTTATTATAAAATAAAAGTAAATTCTTTGAAGGATTTAGAAAGCTTTTTGTCTAAAAAGATAATTCTTCCTAAAATAAAAGAAGATGTTTATTATTTTCTGCCTTTTAGAATGTTGAATATTTTCCCAACAGTTACAGTGTTTAGTTCAATTAATATAAAAACGGGAAAAGTACATAATCATTTCTTTTATAAAACGTCGAGTATAAGACAAAACGGAAATATTTTAATTATCGGAGGACTTAAATTATTATTAAATAAAGCTATGTTACAGATAGGAAACAGTTTAGTGCCTGTTAAGTGTTTTGATGTGGTTGCATATAATAATAAAGGTAAATTAATTAGAAGACATTCAGTTTTCAGAAGTAACGGATTGGATGTTGTTTATATGAAAAGTTATAATACTTTTTTGGTTATGGATGATTTTTTCTATAATTCAACTTATATTCAGATGTTTGTATTTGAAAATTATGATAAAAAGCTGATTAAGCCTGTAATTATAACGCCGTTTGTAAAAATATATAAAGTTATTAAATATTAATGTGCGGAATAGCCGGATTTAATTTTAATGTTGATGAAGATTTTGTATTTAATACCCTTCATCACAGGGGCCCTGATGAAAAAGGTAAAACAAAAGTAAATAATTTCTCTCTTTTTCATGCAAGGCTTTCTATTGTGGATATAAAAGAAGGCCGTC
>CAYPHV010000082.1:0-3136 GCA_964410645.1 uncultured Nautiliales bacterium | reverse complement strand
TTAACCGAAGTTTTAGATAAAAAACCGGGGCAGTTGTCCGAAGGACAAAAACAAAGGGTTGCCCTTGCCAGGGCATTTGTTTCAGGTCATTCATTTTGTCTTATGGACGAGCCGCTTTCAAATCTTGATGCAAAATTAAGACATAAAATGAGAATTGAAATTAAAAGATTGCAAAAAAAACTTGGTATTACAGTGCTTTATGTTACGCATGATCAAATTGAGGCTATGAGTATGGCTGATCATATTATTTTACTTAATAACGGAAAAATAGAGCAACAGGGGACTCCTCAGTCACTTTATCAAAAACCTGAAACAATTTTTGCAGGTAAATTTATCGGAACCCCTTCTATGAACATAGTAAGGTTAAATAAAAAAAAGGAGAAAATATGTATAAATAAACAGATTGTAAATGATGCTAAATTATTAAGTGTATTTGAACAAATAAAAGATGGTGAATATTATCTTGGTATTCGTCCGGAAGATGTCATTATAAATAAAGAAAAAAGAGGGATAAAAGGAATTGTTTTATTTCAAGATTATTTAGGGGCAGATTTGATTTTATCTTTACAAATAAGCGATGATTTAACGCAAGATCCATTTTTAGTAAGAGTAAAAGTACAAGATAGTTTTTTTATAAATAAAGAAGTATATCTTGTTTGGAATGAAGAAAAAATTACTATTTTTGATCTTAACGGCCAAAGAATAAAACTTTAATAAAGGAATAAATATGTTACAGAAAATGAAAATGGTGTTTATGGATTTGTTTATAATAGGTATTTTGTCTATACAGATTCAAGCAAAAACAAAATTAACTATGTATTATCCTGTGGCAGTTGGAGGTCCGCTAACAAAAGTTATGGATAATCTTGTTTCGGATTTTGAGAAAAAAAATCCAAATATTGAAATAAATGCAATATATGCAGGCAATTATAACAATGCAAGAATAAAATCATTAGCAGCTTTAAAGGCAGGTGAACCTGTTCAGCTGGCAGTAATGTTATCTATAGACCTTTACGATTTAATTGAGCAAAATGCCATAATTCCTATTTCAAGTTTATGTAAAACAAAAGAAGACAAAAAGTGGCTTAATTCGTTTTATCCAACTCTTATGGAAAATGCGAAAGCTCTTGGAAAGATTTGGAGTGTTCCGTTTCAAAGATCTACTATAATTATGTATTATAATAAAGATATGTTTAAAAAAGCCGGATTAAACCCCAATAAACCGCCACAAACTTGGGATGAATTAGTTAAAGATGCTAAAAAATTAACCACAAAAAAACATTGGGGAATTATGATACCGTCTTCCGGATATCCGTATTGGATATTTCAGGCGCTTGTAAAAGAAAATGGTAAAGTTCTTATGAATAAAGATGGTAAAAAAACATATTTTAATGATAAAAAAGTTGTAGAAGCACTGCGATTTTGGAAAGATTTATCTACAAAATATCATGTTATGCCAAAAGGTGTGATTGACTGGGGTACATTAAGAGAAAATTTCTTAGAAGGAAAAACTGCAATTATGTGGACTTCCACGGGCAATTTAAGTGCAGTCAAGAAAAATGCCACTTTTAATTTCGGAGTTGCGATGCTTCCTAGACATATAATGAGAGGAACGCCTACAGGCGGAGGTGATTTTTATATTTTTAAAAATACTACTCCAAAAGAAAGAAAAGCGGTTTTAAAATTTATCAAATTTATGACAAGTCCTAAAATTTCGGCTAAATGGTCTATAGCGACAGGTTATATCGGTATATCAAAAGCGGCTTATAATACACCTGCGCTTAAATCTTATGTCAAGAGTTTTCCGCCTGCCAAAGTAGCCAGGGATCAGCTAAAATATGCAACCGCAGAACTTTCAACATACCAGTCAGCCAGAGTAAGAAAATTACTTGATGATGCGTTGCAGGCAGTATTGACAAATGAAAAAAGTCCTAAAAAAGCGCTTACTGATGCCCAACAAAAAGCGGATATGATATTAAGAAATTATAGATGAAACTTAAAATAAAACATATATACGGCTGGTTATTGTTATTACCGGCCCTTGTTTTATTAAGTATGTTTACATATTATCCGTCTATTTCGACATTTATTGATTCTTTTTTTTCCAATAAAACTGTTTTTAGACCTAAACAATTTATTGGATTTGAAAACTATTCCCATATGCTACACGATGAGGTTTTTTTAAAAACATTGAAAAATACATTTTATTATGCATTGGGAACAGCGCCGGCTTCTATACTGCTGGCACTTATTATGGCTTTACTTGTTAACCGTAATATTCGTTATAAAGGTATTGTAAGATTGGCGTATTTTACGCCTACAATACTGCCTATGGTTGCAGTGGCAAATATTTGGCTTTTCTTTTATGCTCCTGATATCGGGCTTATCAATAAAGTACTTTCGTATTTTGGTTACAGTGCGATAAATTGGCTTGGGAATCGGGATACCGTTTTACCTGCGTTGATGGTTTTGGCTATATGGAAAGAAGCTGGTTTTTTTATGATATTTTATATTGCTGCATTTCAATCTCTTCCAAAAGAATTATATGAAGCGGCAAAAATTGAGGGTGCATCTTCTTGGACATCTTTTTGGAAAATTACATTTCCTTTGATAATGCCTACAACTTTTTTTATTACGATAAATGCACTACTTGATGCTTTTAAAACTGTAGATCAGCTGTTTGTATTAACAAAAGGTGGTCCTGACAATGCTTCAAACCTGCTTTTATATTATATATATGAAAATGCCTTTTCATTTTTTAATTATTCATATGCCGCAGCGCTTACAGCGGTATTACTTATAATATTGATTATTCTTTCATTATTTCAATTTTTAGTTATTGAAAAACGGATACATTATAGTTAAAGGAATTTTATGAAATATTTACAGACAATTTCATCATGGGTTTTGGCTATATTATGGTCATTGCCTCTTTTATATATAATTTGGGCGGCATTTCATTTCGAAACAGATGTAACCCATTTTAATTTGAGCGCGCCTTTAACTTTAGAAAATTTTAAAACTGTATTAAAAGAAGTTCCTTTTATAAGATATATGTTTAATACATTTATAATGATAACTTTAATATTAATTGCACAATTAATTATTTGTACATTGGCGGCTTATCCATTTGCAA
>CAYPHV010000081.1:0-3168 GCA_964410645.1 uncultured Nautiliales bacterium | reverse complement strand
AAAAAAATAAATTTTTAAATTTCTTTTTCCGTTTTGAGCGAAGGGCAGAGGGGAACTAAAGGGGGTTACCCTGTTAAATAGCAAAGCTAAGCCAAGGGCTTATTTAACAGGGTGAATTCCCCTTGCCCCTAAACTCCTTATTATAAACTTTTCAATAATTTTTTAAACCCAGCGGTGTTTACAAAATAATTTTGCTTGTTATTTTTTAGATTACTTTTTATATTGCTAAGTTGATTTAATATTTTGCCTTTATTTAAATATTTTTTGTTGGCAAAGAGATTAAAATAGATACCATCTAAAAAAGAAGCATAATGAATTTTGGGATTTTTTTCACTAAAACTAATCAATGATATCACTTCGTTTATTTGTTTGTCTTGTCCGCCACCGCCTTCTTTCATGTGTTTATGCTCTACAATATAAATATTATTACCCTGCCTGATTAAAAAATCAGGCATTTTATTTTCTTTCTTTGAGCTCCACTTGAAATTAATGCTGTAATATTTTAATAACTCTTTAAAAAGATTTTTTCCTTTTTTATCTGATTCAATATATTTTTTCTTTCCGGATGTGAATTTTTTGATTGATGAATTGTTTGCCTTTTTAAACCCGCTAGAATCCAATATTTTAGAAACTTTATATATTCCGAGGCTACCATTTTCTTTGTGGGCTTTGGCGTCTTTACTGGCTTGCAGCGTGGTTGGAGTGTAGCCGTAGATTGAATATAGGCCATGACGCAATTCAATATATTTTTCCGTAATATTTTTTAAAATTTTAAGCTGTTCTTTGTCGTTCATTTTATTGAAGATACTGTATGATATATCAACTACTGACCAAAATGACACGAATTCAGAATAATTTATGTCTTTAGTTTTGATTATTTTTGATATTTTTTTAAGCGCTTTTCTGGCTGTTGTAAGACTTTTGGTTTTTTTGGCAAAGCTGTAGGCAGAAATACTTTCAAGCAAGTCTATATTTTTATTCATTAAGTCAGTTGGCTTTTTAGGATTTTTAGAAATAATTAAATTTCCATTCTTTAAATAAGATTCATCAATAATCGGCTCGGGATTATTGAGTGAATATTCAAATAGTTTTAAATTGTTGATTTTTGGCATGGTAATATTGAATTAGAACAATCTCATGTTTGGATGCGCCATTTTGTAAGCATTTTCCAAAATTGCCCTTGCGGTTAAATAATCTAAACGTCTTCTTCTCTCCCCGTTTTTTTTATTGCCCTTGAAAGGGGATAATAGAACATCATTAGTTTTTTTTCTGAAATCAAAAAGCAGGTCATTGCTAAATTTTATTATCTTTTCAATTTTTTCTTTTTTAGTATTCAACTCAACAACCGTAATTAACCTTGAGCTTTGTTTTATATCGGATAAATCATAGTCAATTTCCTCGGGTTTCATAAAAGATATAGGTTTTGCGGGGTTTGTGGTGTCAACAGCCCTTAACGCAATTTGACCTTTCGGCGAATTGAATTTTATATAAATATTTTTTTGCGGAGTTTGTCTCATTTTTTCAAAGTAACCTAATGTGCCGAGCATTTTATCATTTTTATAAACTTTGATTTTATCATAAGTTTTATTTTTATTATCAAAACATATTACGCAGACTGGGTTTTCCGTGTCATTAAATAATCGATCTTCAATTATTGTAATACTTGTTAATCTGTGTTTGGGAAATTTTGAATTTATGAAGGTTTCTGGAACAATCATTGTTCCGAAATCATTATTTAAGCATTGCTTAATTGCCAGCTGATAAATATCATCATATTTACAAATTTCAAAATATTTTTTTACTGAATTATAGATATTTTTTCTTTTGGCGCTGTAATTTGTTAGGTATGGCGGATTGGTTATTGTAATTGAATTATTGATTTTCGGGATTGATAATAAGCTGTCGTTTATTTTCCAACTTAATGATTTATCAATATCAAAACCCTTGATTTTTTGAAAACCTATTTTTTTGGCTACTTTCAATAGGTCGCCACTTCCTGCAAACGGATCGAAGGCGATAGTTGCCTTGGTTGATTTTATAAAATCAAGAACATGATTTTGAAGCCAAAAATCATTTTTTGTAAAAAATTGTC
Source organism: uncultured Nautiliales bacterium (assembly GCA_964410645.1). Classification (GTDB taxonomy): domain Bacteria; phylum Campylobacterota; class Campylobacteria; order Campylobacterales; family Nautiliaceae; genus JALTBU01. Next base: position 1,076 of record CAYPHV010000081.1, on the reverse strand, counting down.
CTAATGCTTGTTTTTTTATTATTGCGTTCATATTTATATTATAATATATTTTAATACAAAATAAAACTCGTCTGCTTCACGATTCTATGAACAAAAAAGATATCTTATTTTCCCTTTATGATTGAAGAAAAAGAAATTTGAAATTTTTTAAAACGATTGGGCAATAGCCTAGAAAAAAGAATATTTTATATGATGTTTAGTACATGAGAAGTTTTGCCGACTTCCTTTTTAAATCCTCTAGTAAAAAAATTATCTAAAGCTGAAAAAACTTTTTTTCTGTTCAAGCCATTCGGTTTTTATCGCGTTCGTCTTTGCTAAATAATCCTTTCTTTTGTAGACAGCTTCCAATAGTTTATCGAGCAAAGTAAATCGGTATTTATTTTTTTAATTCTGCCCACCCATTCTATAATTATAACATTGTTTTTGTTTTTTACGATTTTTTCCCAGCCCAGTTCCAAGATATCTACAGAGTTAATTCTGTAGATATCAATGTGATAGATAGCTCTTTTTTCCTCCCCTTTTTTAAAGGGGGATTAAGGGAGATTTTTATGCTTGCTGCTTACTTCTTACTGTTCACTACTTGCTTCTTATATTGTTTCATTATCACAAAAGTCGGGCTGGTATACGGTCCTTCAACTTTTAAATCTTTCAATATTCTCTGCACGAACGAGGTTTTGCCCGATCCCAATTCACCTTCCATACAAATAATTTTTCTGCCTTTTAATTCTTTCGCCAGCATCTCGCCCATTTTTCTGGTTTGCCCAACGCCAGTTGTAATAAATTTTTCCATAATTATAGTATAGCATGAAAATCGTAGAGACGAGGCATTGCCTCGTTTCTACAAAATGAAAACAAAAAAAGACCGAAATTATTTAACGCCAAACGAAGTTCTCTCCGATGAGCTAAAAAAAGGGCATTAAATTCTTGAATTCATACCCCATAAATATTGCTACCAAAACAGAAGTGTATTTACCATAGTGTTATTAATTTTTTAACCAAAAAAATACTATGGAAACAAGATTAAATCCTTTTAAAAAATACCAAGAGGAATATCGGAATCAGGAAACAACTAGGCA
>CAYPHV010000080.1:0-3209 GCA_964410645.1 uncultured Nautiliales bacterium | reverse complement strand
TTGGGAGATTGGCAAATTCAGTGGTTCACGATTTTAATGCAGTTTTTTACTTTTAATTTGCCTTTTGTTAAAAAACTTAATGTTTATAATGATGAATGTTGTGGAATATATCTTATTGAGGATTATGAAAATTATATTGATGAAAATTTTAAGTTTGATAGAAAATCTTTTTTAGAGAGTCAAAAAAAGGAGTATAGTTTTTTATGATTACCGGGACAATGATTAATTATTATATCCATTGTAAAACGCAACTTTGGCTTTTTGCAAATAAAATCAATCTTGAAGACAACAGTGAAGATGTCAGAATCGGTAAAGTTTTGCACGAAATTAGTGAAACAAAAGTTAATGAAGTCAGTTTTGAAAATATCAAAGTAGATAAAATCACAAAAGATTACGTTATTGAAGTAAAAAAAAGCGACAGTGACATTGAAGCTGCTAAATGGCAGTTACTTTATTATCTTTGGAGGTTAAAACAAAAAGGGATTTATAAAAAAGGGCGAATTGAAGTTTTTGAAAAAAGAAAACAGGATAAAAAGAGAATTGTTATTGAATTAAACGAAGAGAATGAAAAAAGGCTTTTAGAAATAATAAAAGATATTGAAAAAATAATAAATTCTTCTATGCCGGAGCCGGTGTTTGAGAATAAATGCAGAAAATGTGCATATTATGAATTTTGTTTTTTATAAGGGATTGTTGTGAATGATGTTATAAAATTTATTGATGATAAAATTGAAATTACTGCTAAATTAAAAGATGAAACTGTTTGGATTACACAAAAGCAGATGTGTGAACTTTTTGGAAGGGATAAATCGGTCATTTCAAGGCATATTAGGAATATTTTTAAAAGTGGTGAATTGGACAAAAATTCAGTTGTTGCAAATTTTGCAACAACTGCCAGTGATGGAAAAATATATCAAGTCGAACATTATAATTTAGATGTAATTATCTCAGTTGGATACAGGGTAAACAGTAAAAAAGCTACAAAATTCAGACAATGGGCTACAAAAGTTTTAAAAGATTATATTTTAAAAGGTTATGCTTTAAATCAAAAAAAATTAAAAGAAAATCTTGAAAAATTCAAAAAAGAAATTGAACTTTTACAAAAAGCTGTAAAAACTCAAAATATCGGAGAATTTGAAGCAAAGGGATTTTTGGATATTGTTACAAAATATGCTAAAAGCTGGATTTTATTGAATCAGTTTGATGAAAACAGATTGTCCATTCCAGAAGGTAAAAAAGCAAAATTTATTTTAGATTATGATAAAGTAATATATGAAATAAAAAAATTAAAAAGAGATCTTATATCAAAAAAGGAAGCGACAGAACTTTTTGGAATGGAAAGGGAAAATTCTTTTAAGGGTATTATAAAAAATATTTACCAAACATTTGACGGAATTGATTTATTACCAAGTATTGAAGAAAAAGCCGCAAATTTATTTTATTATATTGTAAAAGATCATCCTTTTGTTGATGGAAATAAAAGAATAGGTGCGTTTATGTTTGTTTTGTTTTTGAATAAAAATAATTATTTATATGACACTAAAGGTGAGTTGAAAATCAATTCAAATGCTTTAATATCTTTGGCTTTGCTTATCGCTCATTCGAATCCTAAAGAAAAAGATTTAATTATAAAATTAATTACAAATTTGATAAACGGTTAGCTATGAAAACTCAATATATTTTTTCAATGGGTGAGATTAAAAGAAAAGATAATTCAATTGCGTTTAAAAATGAAAGAGGTTGGAAATATATTCCGGTTGAGATGGTAAGAGAACTTTATTTTATGAATGAAGTCAGTTTAAATTCCAAATTTCTGGATTTTTGTGCAAAGGCAGGGATAGTTTTGCATTTTTTTAACTATTTTGGAAATTACAGCGGAAGTTTTTTTCCAAGAAGAAAATATATAAGCGGAAATTTGACTGTTAAACAGGCTTTGGCGTTTGAAAATGACAGATTAACAATAGCAAAATCAATAGTTTTGGGTATCAGTGAAAATATTTATGAGGTTTTGTATCATTATTTTAGGCACGGGAAAAAAGAACTTAAAGATTTTTTAAAATATTTAAGAGAAAATATTCCCCGTTTTATTCGAAAAGCGGATAAGATAAACAAACTTCTTTTTATTGAGGGAAATATATGGGCCGGATTTTATGACAGTTTTAAATATTTTTTACCCGAAGAATTTTTATTTAACAAAAGAATAAGAAGACCGCCCGATAATCCTATGAATGCCTTGATTTCTTTTGGAAATACTTTGCTTTATACCAAAACAATAAGTGCTATTTATCAAACCCATCTTGATCAGTCAATTAGCTATTTACATTCTCCGAGTGATAGCAGATTTAGTTTGAGTTTAGATTTGAGTGAAACTTTTAAGCCGATAATTGTATTTAGAACTATTTTTGATTTGGTAAATAGAAAAAAACTAAAAGTTGAAAAACATTTTGAAAAGAAATTTAATTATGCCCTTTTAAATGAAGCTGGTAAAAAGATTTTTATAGTAGCTTTTGAAGAAAGGCTTAATGAAAAATTTAAACACAAAACGCTTAAAAGAATGGTCAGTTACAATACGGCGATAAAACTTGACGGATATAAGCTTATAAAATATTTGATTCAAAAAAGAGCTTTTAAGCCTTTTAACCTGAAAGAAAAAAGATGAAAAAAGATTACAAAATTAATTATGCTTTTTTAATGTATGATATTGCGGATGAAGAGAGTGAATCAGGAAAAAGAAGGGTTAATAAAGTTTTTAAAATCTGCAAAAAATATCTTTCTCATCATCAAAAATCTGTTTTTAGAGGGGAAATTACACCAAGTAAATTGATAAAACTCCAAAATGAACTCAAAAAAGCAATAGACGAAGAACTTGATTTTATAACTATAATAAAGCTCAAAAGCAAAGATAGCTTTTTAGAAGATACTATTGGTAAAAAAAATAATAATCTGTTTATATAATTTCCAACTTCATTTTCTTGACAATCCTTTAAAATATCGTTAAAATCATAGCAATAACAAGATTTTTGAAAATTTATTGTTTTATTAAATTTAGTTGGAAAAAGCCTAAGTTCAGGGATATAAAACATAAAAAGCCCTAAATTTAATGCATTAAACCGATACAATTGGAGTATTGAAATAGAATTATGGGAATAATACAGCAAAAATAATAAATTAAACCGATACAATTGGAGTATTGAAATTATAAGTAATAG
>CAYPHV010000079.1:0-3293 GCA_964410645.1 uncultured Nautiliales bacterium | reverse complement strand
TAATTATGAAATTCAATATCAAAAAAAGGAGATATTTATGAAAAATAATTTTTTAAAAGCGTTTTTAGTTATTTTAGCTTTTTTTAGCTCTTACTTATATGCAAGACCTGTTGTAAAGGTTGCCGCCCCTCCTTGCGCAAGAATTATTCCTTTGATTTATATGGAACATTTGTCAAAAGAGGGTAAATTAAATTTTGATGTTAAAGTTCAACCTATCAAATCGGATATGGTAAAACCTATGATAGCTACAAGAAAAGTTGATTTTATGGTTGTTCCTACTCCGATAGCTGCGAATTTTTATAATAAAAGAGCAAATATAAAATTGCTTGTTGTTTCTTATTGGGGAGATTTTCAGATTTTAAGCACCAAAAAAATATCCTCTTTTAAAGATTTAAAAGGTAAAAAAATTTCAATACCTCGTGAAGGGGCTGTATTGGATATATTATTTAGATATTTGCTAAAAAAGAACGGATTAAACAGTAAAGATTTAACTATTGAATATAGTTTTAAAAGTCCGATAATGGTTGCCAATTTGCTTTTGTCCGGAAAGATAGATTATGCCGCCCTTCCGGAACCTGTTGCTTCAATAGTCGTATCCAAAAGTAAAGGTAAAATAAAAAGGGTTATAGATATGACAGAAGAATATGAAAGAATAACAAATCATAAACTTCCTCAGGCCGGCCTTATAGTAATAGGAAAAAAGAGTAATAAAATCATTAAAGAATTTATGCAAGGTTATAAAAAAGCGATAGAATATGCAAATAAAAATCCTAAAGAAACAGGAAAACTTGTAAAAGAAAAAATGGGAAGGTTTTATAAAATTAAACCTGTTGCAGTGTCTATGAAATATTCCAGAATAAAATATGTTCCCGCAAAAGATGCCAAAAATGATTTAAACTATTTCTTTAACACTATTTTAAAGTTTTTTCCAAATACTATAGGTGGAAAACTACCAAATGAAAAAATGTATCAACCTTAATCTCTATAAGTTTTTTGGAGTAGTATTAATCCTTATTGCATGGCAGATTTTATCTGTATTTTTCCGTTTTTCAATTCCTTCTCCTTTGCTGGCAATAAAGACTTTCATAGGTTTTATGTCGGTAAAAGAGTTTTGGTTTAATATTTTTATCACATTAAAACGCGTTGTAATAGGAATTTTAATAAGCGGTTTTTTTGGTTTATTACTAGGCATTTTAGCGGGGATAAATGAAAAAATAAAAAACATTTTAGAACCTTTAAGATGGGTCATGATGACGATTCCAGATATTATCATTATTATTATCGGAGCATTGATATTTGGATTAGGAGAAATCTCTGTAATATTCACGATTACCATAATTATCACACCGCTTATATATGTAAGTATAATGGAAGGCACTAAATCTATAAATAAAGAAATAATAGAAATGTGCAGGGTATTTAACGTATCAAAAAAGAAGATGTTTATCGATGTATATATCCCCGCAATCAGCTACTCCATAATTTCGGCTTTAACATATGCTTTTAATATGGGAGTGAGAATAGCGATAATGGCTGAATTTATATCAGCTTCAAACGGAGTAGGAAACGCGTTATATCTATCCTGGACATACTTAGAAAAAGGCGAAATTTTCGCATGGGCTATTGTTGCTTTATCTTTAGCCGCATTTATGGAGTTAATTATATTAAATCCCATTAGAAAAAGACTTCTAAGGTGGAAAAATGAGTGATGTAATAATAAGATTTTCGCATGTTTCAAAATCTTTTGGCAAATTAAAAGTTTTAGATAATTTCAGTTTTGAGGTAAAAAAGGGAGAAAGGATTTCTATATTCGGCCCAACAGGAATTGGAAAGACAACAATATTAAAGATGATCGCAGGAATTTTAAAACCGGATAAAGGCTTTGTTGAAGTTAAAAGAACCGTGGGTTATGTCTTTCAAGAACCCAGACTTCTTCCCTGGAAAACTGCGCTTGAAAATATAAATCTTGTAGTATCGGATGAAGAAAAAGCTAGAAAATGGTTAAATAAAGTTGGATTAGAGGGTTTTGAAAATTATTACCCTAAAAGTTTAAGCGGGGGAATGAAACAAAAAGTAGCGTTAGCCAGGGCTTTAGCAATAGAGCCGTCAATTTTACTGCTGGATGAGGCATTTACCGGTTTAGATTTTAAGACAAAAGATGAAATTTTTCATTTGCTTATGAATTTTTTAGATACTAACAAATCAACCGCGGTTTACATTTCTCACAATATGGAAGAAATTTCAAACTTTACAGATAATATTTTAGTTTTACCATATTCTAATGGATTAAAAAACAAAAATAATCAAAAGGAGGTGAAAAACATGGAAAAAGCAAAAATAATAATTGATGTAAGAAATATGTCAAAAGTTACAGAAAGACGCAAAAAAGTCTCAGCTGAACTTAATCAAATTGAGTCAGGAGAATATGCAGAAATAATAGCGGATGATGAAAGAATGCTTAAACTTGCACCACAGATGATAAAAAACATAGGAAAGTCAGATTTTATAAAATCATGGACTGGGGAAGATGGTTTTTTTCATACTCTAATTAAAAGAAAATAATAGGAGGATAAAAATATGTCTAAAAAGTATATTCCTGCTGATTACACAGAAATGGATCTTTTGAAAGCAAAGCATTTTGATAAAAAGGTTAAAGAAAATTTTATGCCGGCAATTACCTCTACAGTTAAACAAATTATTAATGATTACGGCGTTTTAGATGGCGTATGTGTAGAAGTTGGCTCTGGCACAGCTGTTTTTGCAATCGAGTTGTGTAAGCATTCTAATTTAAAGATATATGCACTGGAAAAAGTTAAGGCAATATATGAAGTAGCGCGTATAAATATTGAAAAAGAACAATTGACGGATAGAATAATTCCTGTGCTTGGAGATGCCCATAATTTACCTTTTAGTAACGAGTTTGCTGATTGTGTAATTAGTAGAGGCTCTTACCACTGCTGGAAAAATAAAGTGCAGGTTTTTAAAGAAATTTATCGAGTACTCAAAAAAGGCGGTATCGGTTTTGTAGGCGGCGGATTCGGACGGTATATCACTGATGAAGAATTAAAGAGAATAAAGCCTTTGAGGGATCGTTCTTTAGGAGAGGACGCAAAGGCTTATAGTTCCCCTGATAAATTAAAAGAAATTGTGAATAAAGCAGGAATATCTAATTATCATATAATCAGCGGTGAAGCGGACCTTTGGGTAGAAATAAGAAAATAAAAGGGAGAGCTTACTTATCTGGACATTTTCCCTCTTTTTTGTTATAAAAGGCAAAAAGAAGATTAATGGAC
>CAYPHV010000078.1:0-3414 GCA_964410645.1 uncultured Nautiliales bacterium | reverse complement strand
CTTGAATAAATACAATAAATATTCCCTTTTTATAAAAGGATATTTATTATAAATATCACCGAAAGTTTTAATATCTTTACAATATTTTTTTATAATACATTCTTTATTGTCCAGCATTAATTTAACAAGAGCGTTTGCCCTTTCTTTTGGAAATTCAATATTTAATTCTTCAAAAATTTCTAATATATCAACAATTTCTTTAATATTTCCGAGTCTCTCATTGATTAAAATTAAAAGTTTTAAAGCTTCTATATTTCTTGGGGTTATTCTTAATATTTTATATACAATTTCAGAGGCTTTTTGTAAAAATCCGGCTTTAAAATAAAGTTTTGCAATAGTAAGCAATATTTCTTTAGAAGGTTTTTTCTTTTCAATTAAAAGGTATATTTCAAGGGCTTTTTCGTAATTTCCTTCTTTTTCATAGGCATTTGCCAATAAAAGCATAGCGTTAACAGGATTTTCCAAATCTTTTGTAGAAATATAATCAAAATTTTTAATTATTTTTTTTATTTCTTTTTCTCTTAAGTATTCTCTTATTTTTTCAAAAATAACTGCAAATACTATTGCCATAAAAATCAACAAAAAAAATAAAATCACACTAAAAAGAGGGTCTCTGTAACTCATTCATTCTCCAAATATTTGATAAAAGATTTCTTAAATTATAATTATAGTATAATTGCATTTATGATAAGAGAAGAATCCATAGAAAATTTAAAAAGTGTTGCCGATATTGTAGATGTTATCGGTAATTACGTCCAATTAAAAAAACAAGGAAGCAATTTTACCGCCCTTTGTCCTTTTCACAGTGAAAAAACACCTTCATTCGTTGTAAGTCCTGCCAAACAGATATTTCACTGTTTCGGCTGCGGCGCAAGCGGAGATGTAATTAAATTTATTATGGAAATAGAAAAGTTGACATATCCCCAGGCTATTGAAAAACTGGCAAATATGTATAATTTTCAGCTTGAATATACTTCCGGCAATAATTTTATTCATATAAATCTTCTTGATAAAGTCAATTCTTTTTATGTATCAAAGCTTTATAAAAACAAAACCGCTTTAGATTATCTGGGGCAAAGAGGCTTATACGATTCTACCATAGAAAAATTTTCTTTGGGATTTGCCCCCGGCAGCAGCGAACAATTTCAATTTTTTAAGGATGCCAATTTAAATAAAAAAGATTTAATTATTTTGGGAGTTTTAAATGAAAGCGGAGAATATCCAAGATTAATTGAAAGAATTACGTTTCCGATTTTTTCTTCAAGCGGGAAAATAATTGCTTTTGGCGGAAGAACAATTTCAAATCATCCTGCAAAATATATCAATTTTACAAACACTAAAATATTTAACAAATCAAAAACATTTTACGGGCTCAATTTTGCAAGAGAACATATATTAAGAAGTAAAGAAATTGTAATAGTTGAAGGATATATGGATGTTATAATGCTTCATCAAGCAGGCATACAAAATGCTGTAGCAACCCTTGGAACAGCTCTTACTACTCAACATTTGCCGATTTTAAAAAGAATAAATCCCAAAATAACTGTTGCATATGACGGGGACAATGCTGGTATTAATGCCGCTTTGAAAGCATCTAAATTACTTTACCAAAATTTTTTTGACGGAGGAGCGGTTCTTTTTGAAGAAGGAAAAGACCCAGCCGATATGGTAAAAGAGAATAAAAACATAGAAAAAATTTTCAATAAAAAAATACCTTTTTCAAAATTTATTATAGAATATACGTTAAAAAAATATAATATAAAAAATCCAATAGAGAAAAAAAACGCTCTTGATGAACTAAAATCTTATATCCGCATATTACCTGATATTTTAAAAGAAGACTTTAGCCTAAACGCTGCAAGACATCTTCAAATTTCACCTAATTTACTGACTGCAAGAGTATCTATGCAAACACGAAATTCAAATTTAACCCCTAAAATAGATATTGCGGAAGCAGGTATTATCAAAACACTTTATGAAAATCCTGAAATTATGAATGAGATTATAGAATATTTAACACCGGATATGTTCAATACCCATTCGTATGAACTTCAAGCGGTTTATGAAGAAAAATTTAATGATTCGAAACTTCTTGACATAGTTTTAAGAGATGACATAGTATTGTTAAACAAAGAAAGTCTAAAAAATCAAATAAGAAAAATTTTAATACCGTTTTATCAAAATAAAATTATGCAGATTAAACTGTCTTCATCTGTTTCAGGCAATGAAAAAATGCATTTATTAAAAAACCTTAATTTAAAATTAAGAAAATTGAAAAAAGGAGAATTAGTTGTTAACAATATCACTTTTTAGCGGAGGTCTTGACAGTATTTTGGCTATAAAGCTTCTTAAAGAACAGAATATAAAAGTAGAGGGAATTTATTTAAATCTCGGATTTGAAAGCAATAAAGAAAAAATTGAATATCTACAGAATATGGCAAAACAAATAGATATAAAACTTCATATTCTCGACGTAAGAGAAGAATATATTGAAACAATACTTTTTTCGCCTGTTTACGGTTACGGCAAAAATTTCAACCCCTGTATTGATTGCCACGCTTTTATGATAAAAAAGGCAAAAGAATTTATGGAAAAATCGGGAGCAAAATTCATAATAAGCGGAGAAGTGCTAAATCAAAGACCTATGAGCCAGAGAAAAGATGCAATGAATGCCGTAAACAAACTTTCAAATGCAAAAAATATTGTTTTAAGACCTTTAAGCGCAAAACTGCTGCCTCCCACATTACCAGAAATAAAGGGATGGGTAGACAGAAACAAGCTTCTTGATATTAACGGCAGAGATAGAAAAAAACAATTGCAGTTAGCCAAACAATATTCTCTGGAAAAGTATGAATCTCCGGCAGGAGGCTGTTTGCTGACTGACATAAATTTTTCAAAAAGACTTAAAGATTATTCAAAATATCTCAAACTTACATTAAACGAAATTGACATATTAAAAGTTGGAAGACATATAAATTATGAAGGATATAAAATCATTATTTCACGAAATAAAGATGAAAACGAAATTCTAAAAAAATATAAAGGAAAAACGTTTGATCAAATGTTTACAAATAATTTTCCAGGCCCTTTAGGACTTATTCAAAAAAATGCCACTGAGAAAATCAGACAAAAAGCAGCTGATTATATGGTAAGCTATACAAAATTGAATAAAGGAGAAATAATTATAAATAATAATATTTTTAAAGGTAACAAAATAGACAAGAATAAAATAAAACCGTTTATAATTTAAAATATAATCTATACTGTTAGCAGGGATGCTTATATGACCCCAGAAAGGTCTGAATATAGTAGGATTTCTTGTGTAAATAAGTACGTAAATTTGTAAGATAGAGTTTAGATAAAAAATAAAAAATTAGAAAAATTTGTTATAATATCTTTTTAAATTTAAGAGTA
>CAYPHV010000077.1:0-3448 GCA_964410645.1 uncultured Nautiliales bacterium | reverse complement strand
TTAAAGGATAATAATAATTATGTCAACCCCTCCCTGTTCCTAATCCTTGCACTTGCCCATTTTGCAATGCTTTGAAAATTTGAAAAAATCCAAAATTTGACAAAAATAAAAATATGGTTTAAATTGATTTTAGTATCGTGAAAATTAGTTAGAACCTTGAAAATTTACTAAATTTATTTTTATTATTATACAGAATAACGTTAAATAAAAAAAATGCCAACACAAATTAAATTAAATTAAAAATGCCATATAGGCGAATTAACAATCTTTATACTTAGTTGGAACAAATAAAAAAAAGGTGGAAAAAATTATTATTATTATTTATTTCATCTTTTTTTAAAAGATAATTTATTGTTGGTTGGTTAAGAACAGATGAAATATTTATTCGTCTGTTTTTTTTATGGAACGAAAATTTAGCCGACAACTTAAAAAACGATTGATTGATTATTTCAAAGACAATTATAAAATTGAAATAACATCAAAACAAGCTGAAATATATTTAGATTCTTTGGCTGATTTTTATTTTATTGTAAGTAAAAAAGAAAAAAGACCGAAGAACGCTTTTTGAAAAAGCGGGCTTCGGTCTTTTTTCTATTGCGTAAAATTTTCAAAAAAATTCTGCGGTTATACTTGATATTCTGCATACTTAATCAGAAAATTATTAATTGTAAATATGATAACAAATTTTAAACTTGTAAAATCAGGAAATATTTTAGAATTGTTTGAATACAAAAAGAGTATTGAATATGGGAAATCGGAAAAAGAATTTGGAGTTAGAAAGAAAAAAGAAGTCAACACAAAAGACCCGCTGGCTTTTGAGTTAAAACTGGAAAATAGAAAAAGGACATTATTGTCTTCAAAAGCGACTTTGAAACGATTGATAAATGCCAATGCCGGACATTGGAAAAATAAAAATGGCAGACCATTTATGCCTATATTTTTAACTTTTACTTTTAAGGAAAATATCACCGACATAAAAAGAGCCAATTATATTTTTACCAAATTTAAGCAAAGGATTGATTATGAGATAACAAAAAAGAAAGGCAGTTTTTTGAAATACGCGGGAGTTATAGAATTTCAAAAAAGAGGCGCCGTGCATTATCACATAATATTTTTTAATATGCCTTTTATAGAAAAAATTTATGACAAAATAGAAAAGATATGGGGAAAGGGATATATATTTGTTAAGTCCGTAAAAGATTTAAACACTATCGCCTCCTATATTTGCAAATATATGACCAAAAACGAAGTTGATGAAAGACTGCTTGGGCAAAAAAGTTATTTCACAAGCAGGGGGCTTATAAAACCTATTGAAATTCTTGATGAAATAAAAATCAAAAATATCATAAAAAATATTCCCGAATCAATTGAACCTTATGAGAATAAATTTAAAAGTGAATTTTGCGAAGAGATAAAATATAAGAGATATGATTTAGCGAATTACAAAGAAGAAAAAGAAAGGTTGGATATTTTACTAGAATATGATTTATGAAATTTGATAAAAATAAAAATTAGTGTTAAATTATAAATGCTTACTCAATGTAATATTTAGCTCAAAAGTTTTGTTATATTTTGTCGCCTGAAATGGGCGGTTCTGCTGACAAAATTACTTTTGAGTAATTGCGTTGGGTAAGCCAGAACCGTCTTTTTTATTATTAACTTTAAAAAAATGAAATACATAATCTATTGCAGGAAATCATCCGAAGCGGAAGACAGACAAGTTTTGTCCATTGAATCGCAAGTCAACGAATTAAAGCGTCTTGCGGAAAAAGAAAATTTGGTTATTGATAAAGTATTTAAAGAAAGCAAATCCGCCAAAGCTCCCGGGCGACCTGTGTTTAATGAAATGATGAAATACATAAAAGAAAATAATAATGATTTGTCTTTGCTTGTTTGGAAACTTGATCGCCTCTCCCGCAATCCCGTTGACGGCGGAAATTTGATTTGGCTTTTAGATACAAAAGATATTCAGGAAATAAGAACTTACGAAAAGATTTATAAAAACATTTCTGACGATAAATTCATAATGAACATTGATTTTGGAATGTCTAAAAAATTTGTTGACGATTTAAGCGTTAATGTCAAAAGAGGAAATAAAACAAAATTGGAAAATGGCGGTTGGCTCGGTCGCGCGCCACTTGGATATAAAAATAATAAAATAGACAGAACAATTTTTGTAGATAAAAAAATTTCAAAATATGTAGTTAGAGCGTTTGAACTTTACGCCAGCGGAAATTACAGCCTCAATGATATTGTAAATATTTTATATGAGGAAGGATTCCGATCAAAAAAAGGATTATTAGTTAGACTGGCAACAATACACAGAATGCTAAACAATCCAACTTATTACGGAATAATTAAGCGAAATGAAATATTTTACAAAGGAAACCACAAACCCCTTATTAGCAAAAATCTTTTTGATAAAACGCAAAACGCAATGAATCTCAAAACTCACACCAAACAACAAAAACTATTTTTTACTTATAGGGGATTTTTAAAATGTCCTTGCGGTTGCGCTTATACCGCTTCAAATAAAAAAGGACATGATTATTACTATTGCACAAACGGAAAAGGAAATTGTGAGATGCATAAAAAATATGAGAGGTCAGAAAATATTGATAAACTTATAATCAACATTTTTGATGAGATTAAATTTGATAAAGAAATTATTGAGATTGCCTATGAGGCTTCAAAAGAAAAATATCTAAAAAATAAAAATTATTTTGAAAGTTCAAAATCCAATCTGGAAACAGAACTTAAATTTGCCCAACAGAAAAAGAAAAAACTTTTAGACACATATTTATCCGACTTGATAGAACAGAACACCTATGAGGCAAAAATGAAAGAATTAAAGAACGATGAGGTTGTGCTGGAAAGCCAGATCAAGAATTTCAGAAAAGAAAACGGGGACGGCAAAATAACTTTGGAACAAGTAAAAAAAGTCTTTTTAACCGCTAATACAGCCAAAAAAACTTTCCTAGAGTATGATAAATACAAAAAAAGAGATTTACTTAAAACCCTACTTTGGAACCTTGAAATTAAAAACAAAAAAATCGCTAATCTTAGATTTAAAATGCCATATCAACTATTGGCAAATACACCTAAAAATTGCGATTTTGCAACTATGCTTGGGGACAGGGAGTCGAACCCCGATTGACAGGACCAGAACCTATCGTCCTACCATTAGACGATCCCCAAATTCATATAAACATACTTTTACAAAAAAACACTAACATTAATTTTAAAAAAATACAAGTAAAAAATGCTCATACGCGATTCAGTTTTTTATTGTGTTAAAAATTTTTTGGACACTGTCTTCCCCCTTTGTAAAAGGGGGGATAACGGACGCCTGTCGGCTTCTCTGCCCTAGTTCTCTTTTATAAAAGGGAAAATCGCGCGCCCCGATTTATTAAACACGGCTGAATTGCGTATGAGCCGAAAAAACTTG
>CAYPHV010000076.1:0-3497 GCA_964410645.1 uncultured Nautiliales bacterium | reverse complement strand
TAGATAATGCACAAAAGAACTATTAAAGATTTAAATGAAAAAGAAGTAATTGGAAAAAGAATTTTGGTAAGAGTTGATTTTAATGTTCCTTTAAACGAAGAACTAGAGATTACTAATGATACCAGAATAAAAGCAGCTCTTCCGACTATTAAGTATTTAATTTCTCATCAGGTTAAGGTGATTTTGATGAGTCATTTAGGTCGCCCTAAAGGGAAAGTAATAGAAAAATTAAGATTAAATCCTGTAGCAAAAAGACTAAGTGAATTATTAGGGAAAGAAGTTAAAAAATATAATGACTGTATTGGTGAAGAAGTAGAAAAAGCAGTTTTGGATATGCAAAATGGTGAAGTTATATTATTAGAAAATTTAAGATTTCATCCGGAAGAAGAAAAAAATGATCAACAATTTTCTAAAAGATTAGCTAAATTAGGCGAATTATTTGTTAATGATGCCTTTGCTACTGCTCATCGAGCTCATGCTTCTACTGTGGGAGTAGCCCATATATTACCATCTTGTGCGGGGTTTTTAATGGCTAAGGAAATAGAAGTATTGAGCAATTTGTTGGAGAATCCCGAGAGACCTTTTGTAGTTGTATTGGGAGGAGCAAAAATATCCGGAAAAATCGAAGTTGTCCAGAATTTATTAAATATAGCAGATAAAATATTGATTGCCGGAGGGATGTGCTATACTTGTTTAGCTGCTTTAGGGTATGAGGTAACTAATTTACTATTAGAAGAGTATGATTTAGAAATAGTTAAAAAAATGTTAAAGAAGGCTGAAGAACAGGGAAATAAAATAATTTTACCGGTTGATTTAGTAATAACTAAAGAATTATCAGAAAAGGTAGAGAGTAAAGTGGTAGAGATAGAGAATGTACCTAAAGATGTAATAGGAGCAGACATAGGCGATAAATCTATAGCTATATTTGAGAAAGAAATTAAAAAGGCAATATTTGTTTTGCTCGAGAATGCTTTTACCTACACAAAGGAAAACGGTTTTGTAAAGATAAAAAGTTATCAGACAAAAAATAGTATTGTCACTTCAATAAGTGATAATGGTCCGGGAATTGATAAGGATATAGAGAAAAAGATGTTTCAAAGATATGCTATGATTAAAATTATTGAAAGAAAAATAGGTTCGGGGTTGGGATTATATTTAACAAAACTTATAATTGACGCTCACAATGGAAAACTCTGGTATAAAACTCAACGGGGAAAAGGTACAACTTTTTATTTTTCTCTTCCTATTTTCACTTCCTCTTGATTTACATATGTTTAATTCTATATAATAAATTATACACGTTTTAGCTGGATGGAATAATGAAAGTAACAACTAAGCGCATAAATAAACAATTAAAAAAAGATCCGACAAAATTAATTGGTTTAAGCATTGGACTTGCCGTTATTATCATTTTATTTGTTATTGCCTGTCTTTATAAACTTTATATAAGCGCTTACACTACTCAATTACAATGTGACGCTAATAAATGCTCAATTTTAAAAATAGATATTCTGGGCAATAAAACTAAACAATATACTTTTGATTCAGATAAATTAAATTTAATTAAACTGAATAAAAAGAAAAATATTATAGGCAAGGAAGTATATTCTATTACATTAACAAGCGGAAAATTAAACAAAATATACCTGCTCACCGGAGAAACAAAAACAGAAGCGGAACAATATGTTTATTTAAATCAAATCAGGGCATTTTTAGAAAATTATAAAAGCGGTAAAACACTGGAACTTGAAAACCCCCGTTATCAGCTTAAATTTTGGGGATTAGGCGTAGCCGGTGCCGGTAGCTTGATAGCATTACTTCTAATTATTGAATGTATCAAAGGAATAATTAAATTTAAAAAGGAACAAAACAGAAAAAAATACCATGATATACTAAAATGAGCGGTATATAATAAATTCAGGCGGTTTTTTCTGAAGAATGCGTTTGGTTAAAGCCTCCAAAGTCAGCAAAGCCGCCTTTTCGGCTTTACTATCACGCCCGCTTTGCATTGAAAATTAAGGTATATTCCCGGTGATCATTAATTCTATAATAAAGGCTTTACTTCATAGGATTTCTATATGCGCTGTTAAAAGCAGCGTATGGATTATTAAAATTTTAAAAATGGGTTCCGGAACGAATTTCCCGGGAAAGATTGCTTTGAGCATTTCGCCGGATATTTTTTCACATCTGGTAAGACAGAATAAAAAAGAAATAATCACAATTACCGGAACGAATGGAAAAACAACAACTGCCGGTTTAATTGCTTCAATTTTTGAAAAATATGGGAGAAAAACAGTTCACAACAGAAAAGGCGCGAATATGCTTACCGGATTAATTGTTGCCGCTGTTGAAAAAAGCAGTATAAATGGAAAACTGGATAGCGACAATTGTATTTTTGAGATAGATGAAGCTTATATGAATCTGGTATTTGACGAATTCAATCCGGATATTGTCATAGTAACCAATCTTTTTAGAGATCAGCTCGACAGATACGGGGAATTAAACACAACAGCCCAAAAAATCGAATCTGCTATTAAGAAGCGGATTGGCGGCAGAGACTGCAGGACAAGCAAAGCTTGTTCGGAATGCCGTTTAATGCCGCCAACCAAGTCTCCGCTAAAGCTTATATTAAATGCAGATGACCCTCTGGTTTCAAGGATTATGGAAGATTTTGATGAAAGAATTTTTTACGGTTTTGAAGAAATAAAATACTTGGATCAGGAAGAAAAAAGTTCCACTTTTAATGCTCCCTCTTCGCAAACTCCTCTCGAAACAGTAAACTGTAAATGCGGGAAACCTTTTATTTATTCCAAAACTTTCTACGGACATTTAGGATGCTATGAATGCTCCTGTGGGGCAAAACGTCCTGAACTCACAGTTTCAGCAAGCGCATTAATTGGTGTTGACCATTCTGTTATCAATATAAAATCAGCGGATTACGTGGATTTTGAAATTAAAGTTAATTTGCCCGGATTGTATAACTGTTACAATGCTTTGGCAGCAGTAACTGCCGCAATTGAAGCCGGTATTCCTGCTGAAAACATAAAAAAAGGCATAGAAAATTATTCCACAACCTTTGGAAGGGCGGAAAGACTGGAATTAAAGGGCAAAAAAGTTTTGATACAGTTAATTAAAAACCCTATTGGCGCAACAGAAGTTATACGGACAATAAAAAATGACAAAAAGGGGAAATTATTTATTTTAATTAACGATAATTACGCTGATGGACGGGATGTTTCATGGCTTTGGGATGCAAATTTTGAATTACTGGCAGATTATGACAAAACAGCTGTAATAAGCGGAACAAGGGCTACCGACATGGCCATCAGGTTAAAATATGCAGGAATTTCTTCTCAAAACTTGATTATAAAAGATAATATAAAAAAAGCTCTTTTGTATGCGCTTGATAACGTTCAAAAAGATGAGCAACTGTACATTCTCCCGACATATACAGCTTTGCTTGAATTGGACAAAATTAAAAAAAATCTTATATAAAA
>CAYPHV010000075.1:0-3548 GCA_964410645.1 uncultured Nautiliales bacterium | reverse complement strand
ATTAAAGGCAACTTTGATAAAGATCAGGCAAGTGCAATCGGTGCGTTTGCAAACAGTAATGTTGGAAATTATAATAAATCAATAGGTGTCGGGGTTACTACTTTAAAAGGTGCAATGGCTGTTATGGATATCAGTGACAGTGCCGCTAAAATGCTTGACCAGATAAGAGGTGGCATAGGTTCTGTTCAAAATCAATTAACAAGTACCATTAGCAATATATCAGTAACCAAGGTAAATGTAAAATCTGCCGAATCTCAAATCAGAGACGTAGACTTTGCAGCTGAAACAGCAAGATTTCAAAAATATAATTTGCTAGCTCAATCAGGAAGCTATGCTATGAGCCAGGCTAATGCTGTTCAACAAAATGTTATGAAACTACTTCAATAATTTTGGGCCTTTTGGCCTTTTTTTTATTTTAGTAATATTAATCTATATTAATTTTCTGTTTTTAAGTTCTTTTTCCAAATAAGGCAAACTTCTGCTAATAGCTATTCTTTCAGCATTTATACTTCCGGCCAGTGTAAAAAGCCAGTCTTTGTGATTTATAATCCAATTTGTTAATTTTGCTTTTTTTAATTCCTGGGTATTGCTGGGACTTACCTGAATTTTTGCCAGATTCATTTCTTTGTGCATTAAATCGCTTTTAACAGCTTCTCCGTACATAGAAAAAAATCTTTTTGTTTCAATTTTTGATTTGATTTTATCAATTTCTGATGATAGTTTATACAGTTTATCAAAATTAAATTTTTCTGTTTCACCGTTTTTCTTTAACTGCTCAAATTTTTCACATTCTTTTGCCACTTTTAAAAATAATTTTTCCACTCTTTTTTGAAATTTTTCTCCATAATTCAATATTTCTTTTGTTTTTTTATATGCTTTTAAAAGATTTTTGTTTATTTTATCGTCATCAAAATATGATATTTTTACTTGATTTTTGTTTTTAGGCTTTACATAGTCTTTTATAACGTTGCTAAAAGGCAGTTCAACGCTTCCTTCGATTCTTGCACCGCCTTCAGTGGCGTTTATGGTGGTTACCCCTTCTTTTTTTGCGGTGTATATATCTCTTTCCAGATAATTTCTAAACATATTCCAGACTTTTGTTGTTCTTATTGTTTTTTTTCCTCCGTAAGCCGGTACGTAGGAATCGTCTTCTTTGAAATTCACTTCTTTTTCTCCAAAAATATGTCCTTTTGAATGAGACGTTCCGGTTTCGCTGTATGCCAAATCCTGTCCTATTAATACTATATTTTTGAAATTTAAATAAAATGCAAGTTCATAAGCCATATTTGCCGCGCTCATTCCAATTCCGATATATCCGTAATCGCCAAGTTTGTCAAATTGGTTAAAGGCAAAAGGCCTCATGGCTATACATTTTTTGCCAAAAGAATTTTTTAATACTTTTTCGTGTTGAAGAGAAGCGTGTATTGTTACAATATCTTTTTGAAAATTTTTTGATGTGTTTTCAAAGAATTTTGAAGTCGCCTCTACTCTTTCAAGGCTTGTTACGAAATCCGGTTTAATATTCCATTTTTCTAGAATCGGCATGCTTGCGTCAACGCTTATAATTGTTACATAATTTTGGATTTCTTTCAGCAGCGGAAGCTGTTTTTCCAGACTTGGACCTGTTGATACTATTATTGCCACATTAGAGAGATTTTTATTTTGCTGTATCAGTTTTTTAAACGGAATATTTTTTATCATTTGAGGCAGGTTTTTGATATGCTGTTCTATCCCTGTAAGTGTGTCAATGGCTGAATTTCCAAGGCCGAGTGTTGCTTGTTTAATAGCTCTTGTCAGCAGTGTTTCTATTTTTATAATATTTTTTCCGAAAAATTTTTCGTAATAATTTGAATAAATATGCAAATCAAATAATCTGTTAAAAACTAGCATATCGGGGTTATCCATAATTTCTATTGCTTTAGCGAAATTAAAGTCGTTTGTGTAAAACAAATTTATTTTGTTTTCTTTTATTTCTTCGCTGAAATCCACAATATTTAATGCAATAAACAATATTTCAAGATTTGGTTCAAATACAATTATATGCTTATGCGTGGCGTTTGCAAAAAGAAGTTTTATAAAAATACCGTTGCCCATTCCATAAAAATACAAAACCTGATATCTTTCGTATTTTTTAAAATCTTTTTGCTTTTTTTCTAGCTCCAAAATGGGAGAAGTTTCATATACGGGATATTTGTTTTTTTTGTCTATAATGTTTAAATTAATCGGATCATCGCCCTGTTGTACTACTTCAAAGTTTTTGTTTGTTTTTATAGCAAAAAGTTTGGATGCCAATACCGGGTTTTTTTCAAAAAGCGCTTTTATATTTTTTTCAAAAATTTTAGACATATAAATCCTTTTTTTTATATAAAATAATATAAGCAAAAACTATGCCTATTTATAAAAATATGGTAAAATTTATTTAAAAAAGGATAAAGTTTGTTTGATTTTTTTAAGAAAAACAGCTGTATTTTAAATAAAGATATGATAAAACCGAAAAAAGATCCTTTTCCCGATTACGATGAGGTTAAAAATTCAATAATTATTGACATAAGGGACGTGGAAGATATAGAATATTACGGAAAATATCCCAATTCGGTCCATATCCCTTATGATGATTATTTTACAAGTAAGATTGCTATGCTGGATAAAAACAAAGAATACAGAATAATGGATTCAAGAGGTGATAAAATAAAAGAAGCTGAAGAGACAGCAAAAAAACTGGGACTTAAAGCAAAAGGGCTAAAAGGCGGATTTTTTTACATAAGTGAAGTTTTAAATTATAAACCGATAAAAGAATAAAGGATTTAAATAATGAATATAGGTATTTTTTTAACAAGTATAGGAATTGGCGCGTTAATCGGATATATAACCAATTATATAGCTATAAAACTTTTATTCAGACCCTATAAACCGATTAAACTAAAAAATATTACCGTTTTTCCTCAGGGTGTGATTCCAAGAGAGAAAAAAACTCTTGCCAAAAAGGTGGGTGCAGCTGTAAAAAATTATATATTAAGCGAAGAGGAAATAAAAAAAATAGTGACAAGCGATGAGGTCAAAAAAGAAATAGAAAAATTTTTGGATAAAAAAATAAATGAATTTTTAGCAAAAGATATCGGAGAATTTTTAACAAAAGAAGAAATTGCTGAAAAATTGGCGGAAATAATTAGCAATGTGATAAAAGAAAAATTTTCAATGTTTGCGGGGCTAGTAAGTAAGGATATGCTGATGAATATTTTATTAAAACTGAAAATATCATTAAAGATTAGTCAGCTTGTCGATACTGAAAAAGTGAAAAATCTTTTAAAAAATGAAGTTTTTTTATTTTTGGAAAATGAAGTGCCTAAAATTTTTTTTAAGGCAAAAATTGAAAAAGTAGTGGAAGAAAAAGTAGCTTCTTTTAATGAAAAAACTCTTGAAGAAATGCTTTTTTCGCTTATGAAAAAACATTTTAATTTTATTAATACTGCCGGAGCGGTGCTTGGGGCTATAATAGGAGCGGTGCAATATTTGATTATTGTGAATATTTAAGGCTATTTGCAAATTAG
>CAYPHV010000074.1:0-3684 GCA_964410645.1 uncultured Nautiliales bacterium | reverse complement strand
TTTAAAATAATATATTGTATTTTCCTAAAACAATCTTTTTTTACTAAAAATTACTATCTTTAAAAATTTTTTCATGCCAAAAATCGACAATATTTTCTTTAGAAAGCAAATTTTGAATATCTTCTTTTTTTTCTTTAGGTAATACAGCCTCTATTAATCTTAATTCCATAATGTTTTCTTTTTAATAAATTATATCACTAAAATATTAATACTCAAATTCCTTAACCCTGCTTTTCCAATTCTCTTCACCGATTTTTCTGCAATAAAGAGTTACAATATATTTATTTTCTTCAACATCCAACATCATACAGCTGGAAAATCCGTGATCCCTAGCACATGCTTCCCCGGGGTTTAAAATCAGATTCTTGCCGTTATAGCTTATATCCACCTTATGGGTATGTCCATAAATTATAATATCGGCATCAAGTGGAAAAATATATTTAGGATGATGCATTAATTTCCAGCTTTTATTCGCAAGTTTGAAATAATACGGCTCTGTTACTGTATGGTATTTATCTTCTATATTGGATAAATGATAATCATTGTTTCCCAAAACCGCTGTATATTTTATATTTTTTTCTTTCAAATAATCAAGCAGTTCGATCCGCACAATATCTCCGGCATGCACTATAAATTCAGCTCCGTTTTCTATAAGCAGATCAACTGTTTTTTTTGCACGTCCCAATTTTTTATGTGTATCGGATATTATTCCTATTTTCAATTTTTATTCCTTTGACTGATTTTTCATTTTTCAATTTTTGTTTTACATTTTATACATTCATAAATTTCTTTGCCCCTGTATGTACGCTCGGCCATTAAATATCCGCATTCCGGGCATTTTTTATTTACCGGTCTGTATTTTGAAATAAATTTGCATTTGGGATAATTGCTGCATCCGTAAAATTCGCCTTTTCGTGAATTTCTTTTTATTATATTCCCCCCACATTCCGGACATTTTACATCTTCTAAAATTTCCGGGGGATTTAGAGGTTTGGTATTTTTACATTTAGGATAATTGCTGCATGCCAGAAATTCCCCTCTTTTACCTCTTTTGATAACCATATCGGCGCCGCATTTATCGCATTTGACATTAACTTTTCTTTCTTCTTTTTCCAAAGGCCTTGTATATTTACATTTAGGATAATTACTGCATGCTATAAATTCCCCGTATCTTCCTTTTCTGATTACAAGTTCGCTTCCGCATTTAGGACAAAGCTCCCCGGTCGGTTTTGCTATTTTTTGTGACGGGATTTCCTTATCGCCTTTTTTGATAAGTTCTATAAACGGATTATAAAAGTCTTTAAGCATCTTCTGCCAATCTGTATTTCCATCGGCTATTTTGTCAAGCATCTCTTCCATATTGGCCGTAAAAGAGGCATTTACAATATCGGGAAAATATTTTTCGAGTATTTCTATTACCGTAAAAGCAATTTCACTCGGATATAATTTTTTACTTTTTACCTCAACATAATTTCTGTTTTGCAAAAGCGTAACAGTAGGGGCATATGTTGAAGGTCTGCCAATACCAAGAGATTCAAGCTTTTTAATAAGACTTGCTTCAGTAAATCTTTCAGGCGGTTTAGTGAAATGCTGGGTTGCTTTCACATCAATAGGCTTTAGCTCTTCGTCTTTATTGAATTCAGGTAAAAGTGCATCAGCACTCGGTTTGCCGTAAACTTTATAAAATCCGTCAAAAATAAGTTTTCTTCCGCTTATTTTAAATTCACCTTTTTTATTCGTTAAATATATGTTTTGGGTTTCAAATACCGCGTCTTTCATTTGAGTTGCAAGAAATCTGTTGTAAATTAATGTATAAAGTTTTAATTCGTCTTTACTGAGATAATTTTTAAGATCATTCGGGGTTAGCCTGACATCAACGGGTCTTATTGCCTCATGCGCTTCCTGTGCCGAACTTGATTTTGTTTTATATATTTTTCTTTGGGCATAATTATCGCCTATATTTTGTTTTATAAATTCCAAAGCGGCGTTTTGGGCTTCTTTTGCGATATTCAAACTGTCTGTTCTCATATATGTAATAACACCTGTTTCACCCACAGGAGTTTTCACGCCTTCATAAAGCTTTTGTGCTATCTGCATTGTTTTTCTGGGGTTAAATCCAATTTCACTGCTTGCTGTTTGCTGAAGTGTTGAAGTCATAAAAGGAGCGGGAGATTTTACTTTTGTTTTCTTCTTTTCTATTTTAGAAACGCTGTATTCAAGAGGTTTCAATTCATTAACTATATTATCAGATTCTTCTTTTGTTTTAATATCAAATTTATCAAGTTTTTTACTGTTATATTTAATCAAACTCCCTTCAGTTTTCTTAAAAATCCCTTCAACACTCCAATATTCAACCGGCTTAAATTCTCTGATTTCTCTTTCCCTGTCTACTACAAGTTTAAGCGCAGAGCTTTGAACTCTTCCGGCGCTGAGGCCTTTTTGAATTTTTTTATTAAGCAAAGGCGAGAGCTTATAACCCACAATTCTATCAAGAAGTCTTCTTGCCTGTTGGGCATTTACCATATCTATATCCAATTTTCTTGGATTTTTAAGAGCATTTTTAATAGCTGTTTTTGTAATTTCATGAAATACAATTCTTGGAAGTTCCTCGGGATTTTTACCTATTACATTTGCTATGTGATATCCTATTGCTTCACCTTCACGGTCTTCATCGGTGGCTATATAAATTTGATCAGACTTTTTAGCCAGTTCTTTTAATTTTTTTGCAATATCCTGGTGATCTTTTGTAACTCTATACTGAGGGGTAAAAGTATCATCTTCTATTTTAATTCCAAATGATGTTTTGGGTAAATCCCTTATATGCCCTTTACTGGCTATTACTTCATAATTTTTACCCAAAAAATTTTTAATTGTTTTTGCTTTTGCGGGAGATTCCACTATTATTAAATTTTTACTCACACGAAGCCTTTTTTGGCCGTATTATATTTATGAAAAGAGAAAAAGTCAAATTATTGACACCCATATTTTTTTTTAGTTATAATCCAATTTAATATTTGGTTATAATTAAAAAGGGATTTTAAATGAAAAAAATAATACTTTTAATTTTTACAATGCTTTTATTCATAGGTTGTCAACAAAGTTCAACAGCAGAAGTTAGCAACAAACATCCCTTAGAGCCAAAAGTCACAATTTCCAACGTAGAAAAAAACAATAATCTGTTTAAAGGATATATTAAGATAAATGAAACAAATAATTTTTATTCAAATGCAAGTTTTAATAAAATTAACCTTGGCAGCGATAATTGTAAAATAAATTCTTTTACCCCGGATAAAACTGAAATTTCAAACGGAGAAATATTAAATTTTGATGCAAATATAACTTGTCCAAACACTCCTCCTACACTTAACATTACCTTTAATGAAACAGCACATTATATGGATACAGAAATAAAAACAATAACTAAAGCATTTTCCAAAGAAATTAAAATAAATTCTGTAGATATTAACGCATCTACCAATAGTAGAATTGGGATAGCAAACATTACACCGTCATCTGTCAGCGTAAACGAAGGAAACAATTTTACATTTTATGTACAGGTATTTGATAAAAACGACAATCCTATCAGTACAGACGTTAAAATTAACCCTCCTTTGGATAATAATGGAAATGTTGTAGGAGAATTTAACAAATATTCAGTTACAACCGATGCTAACGGAAAAGGAA
>CAYPHV010000073.1:1439-3825 GCA_964410645.1 uncultured Nautiliales bacterium | reverse complement strand
ATTTTCATATTTTAAGGGCGGGGCGTAATTTATATGAAAATATTTAAATCAAAATCCTTTAATCTTTTTATTCTATTTCTATTTTTATCTACTAATATTTTTATTTTTTCAGATAATTCTAATGCAGTTTCTCCTTCCCCTTCCAATTCCTACGGTTTAATTAATTCCACATACGGAAAAAATACTCGTTCAGATTCTTTTAAATTATTTAATAGTTTTCAAATAAGTAAAATTATTGATAATGCATTATTCCATAAAGAATATCAAAATTTTTTAAATAATTCTTCCTCATATATTTATACAAATTATTCTGGAAAGATTTTTAAAAAATTAAATGAATCAAAAGCAAAAAATTTTATTAATTTAACTATAAAAAAATATAATTTTAAAGATATTGAAATGGAAGAGTTATCAAAATATACATATTTGTATCATAGATTAAATATTAATGAAGAAAAAAATCATATTATTTCAAATTATTCTTTAAATAAAAGTCGTTCAATTGATTTTAAAAATAATATTTTTACACGGGGGGAAGACAGTGCAAAAGGAAATGAATCTAATATATATCAATTATTTTTACAACCGGATGCAGATACTTATAATTTTCTTATTAAAACTGATATAAGTTTTACTTTAACTGATAGATGTAAAATTTATATTACTATGACAATGAATCAACAGACATATAAAGAAATTACTACCTTTGGAGTTTATCAAAATAAATTATATATTTTTAATAATAATCCTTTTTCATTTAAACTGTATAAAGCTTATTCATATTATATTTATATTTCAAAGGGATATGGAGAATTACCTTCAATAGATATATATAGTTATTTAAAAAATTATGTAAATTTAATGAAAGTGACGCAAGTAAAGAAATAAGAAAATTTATGAAAAACTACATTGCAGAACACAGCGAACAAATTACAAAATTAATTAAAGGAGAAAGATAATGGATTATTATGAAATGGCAAACAGATTAGCAAAAAAATATATTAAAACAAAAAAAGGTTATGAATGGCTCTTAGATGATTTAAAAGAAATTTATAATCATCACTTTTTGAGGGTTGTGAAATAGTTATTGAAAATATTGTTAATGATGCATATGATAATAGAGATAAATATAAAAGTATAAGAGAATATGAGCTTGAATTGTGAGAAAAAAACAATAATTAAAAGAGAAAGGGTAAACAATGCAATTATATAACATAAATATTGAAAGGGCACTATTAAATTCAGTTATCCAGTATAATGAAAAATTTGATGAAATATCGAATATTTTAACTTCAAAAGATTTTTACAATCCTTTTAATCAAATTGTTTATCAAAAAATATCAGAACTTTTAAAAGAAAACGATTTTATTGACGAATATATCCTAAAAGAAGAATTGAAAAAATCAAAACATCTTGATGAAGAATCCTTTTTTGAAATACTTGCTGCTACTCCTATTGAAAATATAGAAGAATACGCAAAAATTATTAAAGAATTAGCCATTAAAAGAGAGCTACAGCTTATTTTAAAGAAAAACAGTATCAACATAGCCAAAAGAGATACTTTCGAGCTTATAGAGGCTCTAAAAGAAGAATTAGAAAATATCAATAAGAATAGTATTGACACTTTTAAATTAAAAACATTTAGTATTGTAGAAAATAAAGAAATTGAATTTATTTTAAAAGACTATTTACCTATACCAAAAAAAGCAGTTACCCTTTTAAGCGCAAGAGGCGGAGCTGGTAAAAGCTGGCTGGTTTTGCAATTAGCATTAAAATATATTAATCAAACAGGAAAAAAAGTCTTCGCCTGGCTCAGTGAAGACCCGGATTTTGCTACTAAAAAAAGAGCTGAAAAAATTTTGAATGAAATTTTAATAAATCATAAAGATACCAGATATTATGATATTAACAATCCTATTTATAATAATTTTTGTTATTTGGGAAGCGAAACAAGACCTTTTCATTTTATTGAATATGATTATAAAAATAAAAAAATAAATAATCTCTTTTATAAACTAAAACACACATTAAAAGATTTTGAATTTATCATTTTAGACCCGCTCATTGCTTTTTACGGTGGAGATGAAAATAACAACTCACAGGCAAGAGAGTTTATGAATTTATTAGCCGAATGGGCAGATAAAGAAGATAAAGCCATTTTAGTAGTTCATCATAATAATAAAAGTACCGGCGGAGGAATAAGAGGAGCGAGTGCATTTGTGGATGCCGTAAGGCTTCAATACGAACTTATTGCAAATGATAATAAAGAAAAAGAAAATACAGAGCTTTTACCAGCAGGATACAGAAAAATACAAATAAAAAAAGATAACTGGGGAGCAGAAAGAATATTAAATAAAAAAGAAGTTGATATTCAAGTTTTTAAAGA
>CAYPHV010000073.1:0-1339 GCA_964410645.1 uncultured Nautiliales bacterium | reverse complement strand
GGGGAGCAGAAAGAATATTAAATAAAAAAGAAGTTGATATTCAAGTTTTTAAAGAAGAACTTTTAACAAGCAAAAAGGCAAAAAATGCAAAATTCTAAAAAAACTATACAAAGAAAAGGGATAATTAAATTTGATTCACAGACAGCTAAAACTTTACCAATTAGCACAGGTAGAAAAAGGAAAATTGGTTGGATAGTAGAGAGAGTATATAATGATTTAACTCTCTCTATTAAAGCGTTTGAAAGCCTTAATTTTTATGATTTAATTGCATTATTTCAAATGCTTGATGATTATAGCAAAAAGAAAGAAAAATGGGAATACAAAGGAACTACATCATTTGAAGATGATAATTTTGAAAGAATCTTAATGTATAGGAAATTTGATTTGAAAGAATTATGTAAACAAAGAAAAATTTTAACAAAAAAAGCAAATAGAAAATCTATAGCAGAAAGCTTTGAAAGATGGTATAAAGCAGAAATAATTTATAAAAGAAAAAATGATGTTACAAAAACAAGATATATTTTTGAATTTAAAGTAGATACAAATTTCAATTATATTGAAATACTAGCAAACGCTAATTTTTTAGATTTTTGCTTAAAAAATGGTATGTCAATGAACTGGGAAAGGTTAAATAAATATGGAAAAAACTATTATACAATAGCGTTAGATATTTATTTGCAATTTAGTGCTATTGCATATAGTAAAAAAACTAAAAAATATAAATATCCAAATATTGTCAAAGAAGAAACTTTGTTTAAACATACAGGAATAGATGAAGAAGTTAAAGAACCAAGAGAAAAAAGAAGAAAACTAAAAAAAGCGTTTGAAAAATTTGAGGAAATTACAGGACAAACATATGTATATAATAAAGAAGAAAGAAAATGGATTAAAGCAAGTTACTTGAATTATATAAATGAAAAAAATAAAAGATAAAAAAAGCGTTAATTACTGCCACAAATAGGGAAATTACTGCCACAAATAGGGAAATTACTGCCACAAATAGGGAAATTACTGCCACGCATTACTTTTCAAAACCTCCAATTCCCAAGGATTTGAGACCTTTATTTTTTTGCTTCACCTATTTCACCTATTTCAAAAAAATAGATGAAATAATAAGATTATTCTTCTCTAATTATTTCATCTAAAAAATAGAAGTGATAAGCCGGAAAAAAAAGAAATGAAAAAGCCCCAAAATGCTCCACTCATTTCAAAATCTAAAAAAGGTACATAAAGATTTTTCTTTGCAAAAATAAAAGATAGGAATAAAGTAAGCAGAGATGAAAGTCCAAACCACAATACAAGTACTAATGTTTCTTCATTTCCTTTTGGAATTTCTTCC
>CAYPHV010000072.1:0-3826 GCA_964410645.1 uncultured Nautiliales bacterium | reverse complement strand
TAATGAAAATAAATTATTAATTTTTAATGATATAACAAATGAAAATAATGATGCCAAACAATTAACTCCTGCAATAGATAAAATAGTAAAAATTAAAAATGAAAGAAAAATAAATAAAAAAGTAAAAGTTGTTGCTGATGCTGGATATTTTAATGAAAGAAATATAATGGGAAATAAAGACAATGAAAATATTGAATTATTTTTATCAGATCCAAAAGAAGTAAAAAGGTCTGAAAGACATAAACAAAATAAAAAAGGTGTGATACCTACAAAAGGATATGAATTAAAAGATTTTAAATTTGATCAAGAGAAAGATATTTTTATTTGTCCTGCAGGTAAAGTACTAAATAGGAGTGGTTCTAAAATTGAACGAAGTGATAGAGACAGGAAATATTATATATACAAATGTAGAGAATGCAATGTTTGTAAGTACAAGGATAAATGTACGAGGAACAAAACAGGTAGAACAGTAGAAAGAAGTATAAATTATAACGAGATAAAAAAATTTAAAGAAAAAATGAAAAGCAAAAAAAGTATAAAGTATATAAAAAAGCGTAAAGAAATAGTTGAACATCCTTTTGGAACTATAAAAGGCAATTGGGGTTATAGACAATTTTTAACAAGAGGTATAGAGTCGGTTAAATCAGAGTTTAACCTAATATGCTTAGCCTATAATATGAAAAGAGTATTAAATATATTTAATTTTAAGGAATTAATGAGTATGATATAGATAAAAATTAATAAAAAATTATAATGTAGTTCTATCTTTATGTAATAATGGTTTAATACTGAGATAAAAATTTTTGTAAAGAGGTATTAATTATGATTTTTTAGTTACTTTTCACACAGTCTGTCAGTATGACAGAGGGATTGTCAAGCTGAGCTGAAGCGTGTCAAGCTGAGCTTGTCGAAGCTTGCATAAAATTAATCAAGCTGATGTATGATAGCTTTAAAAGTCACCCTGAGGTGACTTTTTTCCTGCTTATGCGAAAACGCCCACTGCACTCACTTTCCGAAATAGCCCTTTTTGTATCCAGTTCAGTTTTTTTTTAATGTTTTTACAAAAAACCTGCATTTAAAGGGTTTATTTGGGTATTTTGTGTGTATTTTTAAAACTGAACTAGACACGAGGCGATATCCAGTTCGGTTTTTTTGTGTCAAGTTCAATTTTATTTTTAAGCATTTGCTTGTATTTTATTAAGCAAAGTTTTTAATAAATTTATGAGTTTTTCTTTTTCTTCTTTTGTTGTTTTTTCCGGATTATAATCAAATGTTTTTATTTTTATAGTTCCGTCCGGTTTAATCTTTAACACATCATAATTTTTTTTCTTAATATGATTTTTATGTGATAGCTCGAAATTTTCATCTTTAATCTGCCAGACTTTTTTACGAAGTTCTTCTCTTGATTTTATTTTTCCTTTAAGTTTTTGTTTTATTAAATCAACTTGCTGTTTAAAAGGTAGTACTTTTACAGTTTGAATATCTGCTAATGTAACGCCAGCGTTACATTTTACAAGTTCATTTAATTCTTCATTTTCTTTCAATGAATTAACAGCAGAAAAAGTATTTCTTACATACCCTTCGGATTTACCGAGTTTATCCGCAATCTGTTTATGCGTTAGCCCTTTATTTTTAAAATACATTAAACTTTCTTTAAGCTCTATAACAGAAAGATTTTCTCTTTGTATGTTTTCTATAATCTGTATTTCCTTAATCTCATCAGCATTAAAATCTTTTTTATCTTTTACAATGCATTTTATTTTAAAGTAATTATTCGGTTGTTCTTTATTAAGTGATACAAAAGCCATGTATCTTTGATGTCCGAATATTATTTCATAAAAATTATTTTCAGCTTTTACAACAGTTATAGGTTGAAGCTGTCCCACTTGTTTTATTGATTTTGCCATACTCATAATTTTTTCCTCATTGTATGTTTTCCTGACATTCTCTTTGATTTTGATTTTACTAATCGGTATCTCCTGTATGCTCTCGCCTTCTGTCGTAAGCTTGCCTGATATACTGTCAATATAATCAATATCATCGATTACCTCTTCTTCTAAAACTTTTTTTTTCATATTCCAATCCTTGATAAAATTTCCTGCGATAATGTTAAATACTTTTTTGATACTTCGCTTTTTCTAAACTCGTCTATTACTGTTTTCCTGCGTACCTGCGCTTCTTCAACTTTTATTGTTCTCGGGATTATTGTTTTGAAAACTTTGTCCTTAAACTTCGTTTTTATTTGAGTAAGTATTTCATTTGAAAGCGCAGTCCTTTTGTCATGCATTGATATGCAGCATCCGAGAAACTCTATACTGCTGTTTAAAATCTTTTTTGTTTTTGTAAAAGTTTTTATTATTTCATTTGTTCCGTGCATGGAAAAATACTGCGTTGATAAAGGTATGAGCAAATACTTTGCGCTTACTATGGCAGACATGGAAAGATCCATAAGCGTAGGCGGTGTGTCAATTAGTATTACATCATAAGTTTTTTGTCTGTGTAAGTATTGTTTTAGATTAAACATTACATTTATATCTTTTGACATAATGGGAGTAATGCTTGATAAAGTTTTATCGCAGGGAATTATATCTATATTTTTGTTGTATGTGTTTTGAGCTATTACATTTTTATCATGGAAAATATCAAGCGTTGTTTTAGATGTGATTTGTTTTAAAAATGATTTTGTTAAGTTCCCTTGCGGATCAAGGTCAATGAGTAATACTTTTTTCTGCTGTAGAGCAAAAGCTCCGGAGAGATTAATTGTAACGGATGTTTTACCTACTCCGCCTTTTTGATTTGACACTGTTATAATCGGTGGGATTTTTTCGTCTATGATCTTCATTATTCCTCCTTTTCTTTTTTTTTCTTTTTTGGAGGAGAATCGCTATCTGATTTGATTTTTTATGATAGATAGGTTAAAATTTATCTACAATCGACAATCAATCGATAGCGGGTTTCTCCCGTGCGCCTGTAAGTAGTAGCGAGCTATTTGCAGGCTTTTTTCTCTTGTTGTTTCAATGCATTTAATTCCTCCTTTTGGTTAAAATTTTAATGCGTTGTCAAGTACTATGTCATCTGTTATTAACATATGATTATTATAACATATTATTACATTATTGTCAAGCAATATGGATAATAAAATATAGAATTTTTTATGAGTAAAAATAATGTTTTTATGAAAAATTTAAATTACTCCATAAAACAAATTAAAAGCTTAATTTATGAATATAAAGAAGGCAGTGTTGATTCTACAGAATTTGATTCTTACTTTCAAACAGAAGAAGAAATAGCTAATAATTTAATAATTCAAATTCAAATTAATATAAATAAAACCAAAAATTCAAGTAATAAATACGATAGCCTTAATCCTCAAATAGAGAAATACCTTAAAGAAAAAAATCTTTATGATTAAATCTCTTATATCATATCGAAAAATATTTTTCATCACCGTTTTAGTTATACGTTTTGTTGCCTCAACTACCGTTTTTGCACAAACACAACAAGAAAAAGAAGACGCGCTTTCCTGGATCCCGGGCAGGTCGAGCAGGTGCTGGTCAATCTGGTCATCAACGCCCGGGACGCCATGCCCCTTGGCGGCATCCTGACGCTGGAGACCTCCTGCGTGGAACTGGACGCCGGGTATGTGAGGAAGCACGGCGGCGGAATGGCTCCCGGGGAATACGTCAGGGTTGCGGTGACGGACACGGGCCAGGGCATGGACCGGGGGACGCAGGAGCGGATTTTCGAACCCTGCTTCACGACGAAGGAGCAGGGTAAGGGCACGGGGTTGGGCCTGGCGACGGTGTACAGAATCGTGCGCCAATCC
>CAYPHV010000071.1:0-3972 GCA_964410645.1 uncultured Nautiliales bacterium | reverse complement strand
TAAAGTGAAACAATTGCAATTTTAACGAAAAAAAGCGTTTAAAAAATTACATCTAACCCGTTAGGACGCTTGCGTTTGTAATTTTTAGCTTTTTTGTAGTGTTTAAAAATTCGCTCTTTTGTTGAACGTATTTAATCAGTGCCGTGACAAAAGGGTAAATATTGTTATAGTATAATAATACAGTTAATAAATAAAAGGCAAATTAAGTGGATAAAAATTTACTGACAAAACGAAAAACAATATTTCTTATCATGATAGTTTTACCACTGTTTATGTTAATACTCTTTTTTGAATACTATATATATAATAATTATTTACAATATAAAGAAGAAAAACATTTTACAAAAACCGTCTTAATGAGCATAACCCACATGACAAATTTATTAATATCGTTACAAAAATATGGTAAAAAAGAAAAAAATTGATTTAATAAGTGAAATGAAATATTATTCTTCAATAAATAAAAAAATTTTAGATACAAAGATTCAATTAATCGGCAGTTACAATTTAAATAAAGATGAAGCAAAACAAATAAATAATTACTTTCAAATATTGTGGCTTACTGAATACGCAGGCCGTGAAAGAGCATATTTGTCTTTTTTGTTAAACAGAAAAAAGTTTAAATATGACAAAATTTTTATCAAATTGTATGAATCCGTATCTTCTCAAAATAAGATACTGAATAAAATGCCTAAACTTGCACAAATAATTAAAAAAGATAATGCAAAAGTTTTAAACGTAAGACATAATTTTTTTAAACTTATTACTGAAAAATCAAAATTAATAAAAATTCATATGAACATTACACCTCAAGAATGGTTCAATTTAGCCACATTAAGAATAAACCACATAAAAAAATATGCTGATAAAATAGCTGCAAACATTATAAAAGATATGCAAAAAAAATATAACAATTCTTATAGACACTTAATTATTATGAGTATAATAACGATATTTACAATAATTATAATAATCATTATTTTTATTATAGACATCAATGTTTATATGAAATTATTTAATTACAATATAAAGACTGCGGATGAATTAAACATATTGAAACAATATAAAAATATTATTGATAATATTTTAATTACCTCAAAAACAAATATCGAAGGCATAATAACATATGCAAATGAAAATTTTTGTCAAATCAGCGGATACACTAAAGAAGAATTAATCGGACACTCGCATAATATTGTCCGTAATCCAAACCTGCCAACAAATATATTTAAAGAATTATGGAGCGTAATACTTTCAGGAAAAATATGGCATGGAAATGTGGAAAATAGGCATAAAGACGGCTCAAATTATTATGCAAAGTCAATTATCATACCTATAAAAGATAGAAATGGAAATATTTTAGAATTTGTAGCTATAAGACAAAATATTACAGATATTGTAAACGCTATGCAAAAAGCAAAAGAGGCGGAACAGGCTAAAATGCTGTTTTTATCAAATATGAGCCATGAAATAAGAACACCTTTAAATGGAATTTTAGGATTTACCGAGTTACTTTTAAAATCTAAAAATATTACAGGAAAAGAAAAAAAATATTTAGAAATTATAGATTCAAGCGGGAAAGGGCTGCTTACTATAATAAATGATATTTTAGATATTTCAAAAATAGAATCGGGAAAAATGGAATTTGAAAAAAAAGAATTTAATCCGACAATTGCGTTTAAACAAATAGCAGAACTTTTTAGAGCTAAAGCATTGGAAAAAAATATAAATTATAAAATCAATATAGATATAGTTCCCCCTGAAAATATTATAGGAGATGAATATAGAATAAAACAGGTTATTTCCAATTTAATAAATAATGCTATAAAATTTACCCCTGAAAATGGAAAAGTTGAATTAATAATAAAAAAAGTAAAAGAAACAAAGGATTTTATAACTTTATGCTTTTATGTAAAAGATACGGGAATAGGAATACCAAAAGATAAACAGGGTAAAATATTTGAAATTTTTTCACAGGCTGATAATTCAATTACGAGGAAATTCGGTGGAACAGGACTGGGACTTAATATAAGTTACAAAATAATAAAAAATATGAATTCAACACTCAAAGTAGAAAGTGAAGAAGGCAAAGGAAGCACTTTTTATTTTTGTCTGGATTTTAAAAAATCGAAAAGTAAAAATAATTTAATAATATCTCTAAAATCACTGAATATAAAAATAATTGACTGCCTAAGATCAAAAGAGATAAAAGAATATGTAAATGAAATAGTTCACAGCGCTGAAATTATCAATAAATTGGAGAATATATCTTATAATGATTTAATTTTTACAGAAAACGAATCATTAATTGATAAATTTCATGAATATAAAAAACATTTTATAATTATAGGAAAAGACGTGCCAAAAGATTTTAACCGTTCGGATATTTTGGACCAAATAATAATATTTTTAGATAACAATATATCTCTGAAAAACAAAAAAGATATTGTGCATAAATTTACCGCCCATGTGTTAATAGCAGAAGATAATGAAGTTAATCAACAACTTTTAAGCGCTTTATTAGATGAAAAAGAGATAAATTATAAAATAGCAAATGACGGAAAAGAAGCTGTTGAATTGTTTAAAAAAGATAAATTTGATTTGATATTTATGGATGTTAGTATGCCAAATATGGATGGAATAGAGGCTACTGAAAAAATTAAAGAAATAGAAAAAAACAGTAACTTAAAGCATACTCCTATAATTATGCTTACGGCTAATGTCATGCAGGGTGACAAAGAAAAATTTTTACAAATGGCCGATGGATATTTGTCTAAACCCATTGATTCTCATGAACTGTTAAAAATTTTAAATCAATTTTTAAAAATAAAAGACAATAAAAAAGAAGAAAAAGAAATTGCAAATAATACAGATTATGATTTAGAAGTAAAATATAATAAAACAGAAGTGGCTAAAAAAATAGGACTTCCAAAAGCTGTTTTTGATAAAATATTAAATACCTTTTTAAAAATATAAAAAATGATATGGATAATTTAAAAAATGCCATAGATAATAAAAATTTACTTAAAATAAGTGAAACTGCCCATAGTATAAAAGGGGCCTCTGCAAATATAAAATTTGATAAATTAGCCGAGATAGCTAAAATTATTGAAGAAAGCGCAAGGAAAGAAAAAGAAATTGATTATACAAACGAATTTTCACAAATGCAAAAACTCTTAGAGAAATACAGGGAAATTATTGGATGAAAATTTTAATAGTAGATGACAATCAAGTTAATGTAATGCTGTTAGAAGAGATTTTAAAAGAAGAAGGATATAAAACTTATAGCTTTATAAATCCGTTAGAAGCATTAAAGTCATTGGAAACAAACCGGTATGATATGGCTTTTGTGGATTATATGATGCCAAAGATGAACGGTATTGAACTTATCAAAAAAATAAAAGAAAAAAATGAAGAAACTATATGTATAATGATAACCGCTGCAAACAGTAATGATATTAAGCTAGAAGCCTTGAAAGTTGGTGCAAATGAATTTTTATCCAAACCGATAGACAGTGCTGAAATAATTGTTAGAGTTAAAAACAGTGTAAAAATAATTAAATCAAATAAAATTTTAAAAGATTATTCCCATACATTGGAAAAAGAAGTAAAAAAAGCTACCAATAAACTGCTTAATGCCGAATATGAAACATTATCGGTATTATCAAATGTTGCCGAATACAGGGATGAAGATACACATATGCACACAAAAAGAGTAGCTTTTTATTCTCAATTAATTGCTAAAAAAGCCGGTTTGGATGAAGAATTTCAAGATTTGATTTTTTATGCTTCCCCGCTTCATGATATAGGCAAAATTGGAATACCTGATAATATTTTATTAAAACCGGGAAAATTAACAGATAAAGAATTTGAAATTATGAAAACCCATGCAAAAATCGGCTATGATATGCTGAAAGATTTTCCAGATAATAAATATTTAAAAGCAGGAGCCGAGATAGCCCTTACCCATCA
>CAYPHV010000070.1:0-4022 GCA_964410645.1 uncultured Nautiliales bacterium | reverse complement strand
TAAGAAAAAAAGATATCTGTTATTGTAATGTTATTTTAATTTCTTATACTTCTTTTTGAAAAAAATTTAAGGAAAAAAAATGAGAAAATTTATCTTATTAGGACTTTTAGCATTTATATTTGGTTCTACGACATTAATGGCACAAGAAACTTTGAGACTTATTACCTGGAAAGGTTATGCTCCAAAAGCACTTGTTAAAAAGTTTGAAAAAGAAACCGGTATCAGAGTTAAAGTTACTTACAGCAATAATGAAGAAATGATAGCAAAACTTAGAGCTACAGGCGGCAGTGACTACGATTTAGCTCAGCCAAGTGTAGATAGAGTAAGATTTGTGCAAAAGCTATATCACATCTATCAACCTATTAATTATAGTAAAGTAAATAGTGATTTGATTTCAAAACCAATGCTTGATGCTGCAAAAAAAATCAGTAAAGAAAACGGTAAAGTATATACTGTGCCTTATATTTATGGAACAACAGGATTAATTGTAAATAAGAAAATGGCTCCAGATGCAAATGACTGGTCTGCTTTATGGAATCCTAAATATGCGGGTCATATATCTTATAGATTAAAAAGGCCATTACTTATAGGTGCTGCTTTTGGTATGGGATATAATCCTTTTGCTTTATATTCTGATAAAAAAGCATATAAAAAATTGATTGATAAAGTAGCAAAAAAATTAATTGAAACAAAAAAATATGTAAAAAATTATTGGACAAGTGGAGATGTTCAAAAATCTGTAGTTTTAAATGGTGGTGTTTGGGTAGAAACAGGATGGGATGCTATAGGATGGCAGGCTCATAAAATAAATAAAAATATTGATTTTATATGTCCAAAAAGTGGAGCTTTAGGATGGATTGATACTTTTGCAATTCCAGCAAAATCTAGAAATGTTAAAGCAGCTTATAAATGGATTAATTTTATTTTAAAACCTAAAAATGCAGCATATGTAACTAACCACAGCGGCTATATGACAGTATCAAAAAATGCCCCTAAATATTTAAATGAAGAAATTAAAGAAAATTACAAAAGAACATATTCACAAGAAGATTTGAAAAATATAAAATGGTATGATGCACTTCCTAGTGGATTTGCAGAAATTGAAGCTAAAGCATTAGAAAAAATTAAAGAAGCACAATAAATAAATGATAGAGAATATTCTTGAAGTTAAAAATCTAATTAAGAATTTTGGAAATTTTAGGGCTATAAATGATATTAGCTTTACTGTAAAACAAGGCAGTTTTTTTTCAATTTTAGGTCCTTCGGGGTGTGGAAAAACAACATTACTTAGAACTCTTTCCGGTTTTATTAAAGAAGATGACGGAGAAATATATATAAATAATAAATTTATGAATGGAATTTCTCCCGAGAAAAGGCCAATAAACTTGATTTTTCAAAATTTGGCGCTTTTTCCTATGATGAATGTTGAAAAAAATATTGCTTTTGGTTTAAAAATGCAAAAAATAAAAAAATCAGAAATAAAAAAAAGAGTAAAAGAAATTTTAAAAAAAGTAAGGCTTGAAGGCTTTGAAAACAAAAAAATAGACGCTCTTTCGGGTGGACAAAAACAAAGGGTTGCCATAGCAAGGGCTTTGGTTATGAGACCTAAAATTTTATTACTTGATGAACCTTTATCTGCCCTTGACAGGCAGTTGAGGGAAAATATGAAAATAGAGCTAAAGCAGCTTCAAAAAGAAACAGGAACTACTTTTGTTTATATTACTCATGATCAATCGGAAGCTTTGGCTATGAGTGATAAAATTGCTGTAATGAACAGGGGAAAATTTGAGCAGATAGATACTCCTAAGAATATGTATAAAAATCCAAAAGCTCCATTTGTTGCAGAATTTGTAGGGGAAAATAACAAATTTAAAATTAAAGATTACGCTAACGGTTATTTAATTACGAAAGGAAATTTAAAAATTTATTTTCCTAATTTAAAAAAAATACCAAAATTAATATATATAAGACCTGAATTTCTTATGTTAAAAAACAATAAAG
Source organism: uncultured Nautiliales bacterium (assembly GCA_964410645.1). Lineage (GTDB taxonomy): Bacteria > Campylobacterota > Campylobacteria > Campylobacterales > Nautiliaceae > JALTBU01. The sequence goes on along the minus strand of CAYPHV010000070.1, from coordinate 2,021 downwards.
AAATAAATTCTTTTGAAGGAATTGTTAAAACGGTTTTATTTGACGGTGTATATACTAAATTAACAGTGGATATTCAAAATGAAAAAATATTGGTATCAATTCCTTTTAATTCAGATTATGGTATAAAAGTAGGTGATAAAATAAGGCTGGGAGTTGAAATTGAAAATATCAAATATTTTTAATAATAAAAAAATAGCTTTTTATCTTTTCTTTTTGCCTGTTTTTATATGGATAATGGGTTTGATAATATTACCGCATTTAAGTTTATTCATAGATTCTTTTGAATCTGTTTCGGATAGTGGGAAAAGTTTTTTTTCTTTATCAAATTATTTAACCTTTTTTAAAAATAAAATATATTGGTTTACTCTTTTAAAAACTTTTTTATATGCAATTATAGTTTCATTTCTTTCTTTTATTGTAACTTTTCCCGTTGCATTTTATATTGTAAAGGTAATTAATAAAAGATATTCTAATTTTTTAAAAATGTTTTTAATAATTCCTTTATGGGTTGGAGAATTGGTAGTAGTTTACGGATGGATGATAATTTTAGGCGATCATGGATTGATAAATCAGTTTTTATTATTTGTTGGGTTAATAAATAAACCGTTAAATATGTTATATACAAATTTCAGTATGATAGTGGGATTTCTTTATGTTTCAACGGTTTTTATGATAGTGCCTATAATTTCTACTTTAGAGGGCTTAGATAATTCATTAATTGAAGCTGCGTGTGATTTGGGGGCATCAAAAATAGCAATTTTTACTAAGATTGTAATACCATATTCAATACCGGGGATTGTTTCTGGAATTATAATGGTTTTTATGCTGGTAATAGGTGATTATTTAGTGCCTGATATATTAGGCGGTAAAGACGCATTATGGTTTACAGAACTCATATATAATGACTTTTTATCTACCCTTAACTGGAATGAAGGTTCTGCTTTTGGATTTTTATTGCTGTTTTTTTCTTTTATGGCAGTATGGCTTTTATTGATTTTGACAGGCCAAAATTTTAAAAAGGTGGTAAAATGATATATTCTCTTCCTTCATCAAAAAGTTATAAATTTTTTTATAGATTATATATATTTTTATTTTTTCTGTTTTTATTTTTGCCTTTAATAATTATATCTGTTTTGGCATTTAATAATTCAGATTTTATTTCTTTGCCCTGGCATGGTTTTACATTGGATTGGTTTTTTGCCAATACAGATAACAGAACAGGTCTTTTTTTTGATGATGATTTACTGCAAAGTATATGGGTAAGCATTAAAACGGCTTTTTTTGTATCTGTTTTTTCCACTGTTATCGGGACAATGGCTGCAATGCTTTTTGAAGAATATGATTTTAAAGGTAAAAATATTTTCTATTTTTTGGCTTTGTCTCCGTTGGTAATACCCGGTGTGATTCTCGGTATTGCAATATTAATGGCTTCAACAACTTTGAAAAAATATATAGAACAAAATTTTGGATTGGATTTAGAATCTTTAAATCCTGGATTTTGGCTTGTAGTTATAGGACAGTTTGCTTTTTGTGTAACATATGTGATGCTTATCGTGGGGGCAAGATTAAAAAAGTTTGACAGAACTTTGGAAGAAGCGGCGCTTAGTTTAAAAGCCACAAGGTTAAAATCTATTTGGCATATAACTATTCCATTTTTAAAACCGGCAATAATTAATGCATTTATTGTAGTTTTTTTAATTAGTTTTTCAAATTTTAATACAACAATATTTTTAATCGGTTCAGACCCGACACTTCCGGTTGAACTATATTCAAGAATAAAATACAGTTCCACCCCTGTTTTAAATGCAGTTTCATTTTTAATTATTCTTATAGTAACTATTATAGCCTTTATTAATCTTTTTATCGGAGGTAAGAAATGAAAATAATTCAGTTAAGTGATACTCATATTTTAGATGATAGGAATAAAACATTAGAAGGAATAAATCCGGCAATTAATTTAGAAAAGGCATTGCAAAGCATAGAAAAAAATCATAATGATGCTGAATTTATTGTGATTACTG
>CAYPHV010000069.1:0-4245 GCA_964410645.1 uncultured Nautiliales bacterium | reverse complement strand
CCCGGCAGATGAAAAAGAGGAAAATCTTTAAAAAAATATAAAAAAATCCCTATTAAAATAAATACAGTACCGATAAAAATAAAAATTTTAGCCATCACAAGCCTTTTTTATTAATTATAACAAAAATGATATAATTACAATAAAAAAGGATTATTATGCCTATGACAATAACAGAAAAAATATTTTCCGAGCATATTGGAAGAAATGTTAAACCAGGTGAAATCGTTATGTGCAATGTGGATATGACAATAGGAAACGACATTACCAGCCCAATTTCAATTAAAGCCTTCAGAGAAAGCGGAGCAAAAAAACTCGCAAAACCGGATAATCTTGCAATTGTGCTTGATCATTTTATCCCTCCAAAAGATATAGCAAGTGCGAATCAAGCAAGAATAAGCAGAGATTTTGCATATGAACATAATTTAAAAAATTTTTTTGATGAAAAAGATATGGGAATTGAGCATAGATTATTGCCTGAAAAAGGTCTTATAATCCCTGGAGATGTAATTATCGGGGCAGATTCTCACACCTGTACTCATGGAGCGCTTGGAGCATTCTCTACAGGTATGGGAAGCACAGACATAGCTTTTTGTATGATCACAGGAAAAAGCTGGTTTAAAGTGCCTGAAAGCATAAAAGTAATATTTAACGGCAAAAGAGGAAAGTATGTTTACGGAAAAGATTTGATACTTGAACTTATTAGAAAAATCGGAGTAGCAGGAGCTTTATATAAAGCACTTGAATTTACAGGAGAAGTAATAGACAATCTTCCAATGGATGACAGGATGAGTCTTTGTAATATGGCTATAGAAGCCGGAGCAAAAAACGGAATTGTTGCTTATGATAAAATAACTGAAAATTTTCTGGAAGATGTCAAAAAATATAATCCGTTAAGAGCTGAACCAAAAATCCATTATTCAGACCCTGATGCAAAATATTCAAAAACCGTTGAAATTGATGTAAATAAACTTGAACCGCTTGTAGCATATCCGTTTTTACCAAGCAACGGAAAACCGGTAAGCGAAGCTGCAAAAGACAATATAGAAATTGATCAGGTATTTATCGGAAGCTGCACAAATGGAACATTAAGCGACCTTAGAACCGCCGCAAATATCCTAAAAGGAAAAAGAGCACATAAAAGAGTGAGATTAATAGTAACTCCTGCAACTCAAAAAATTTACAAACAGGCTGAGCATGAAGGACTTATAGATATATTAATAAATGCCGGAGCAGTCGTATCAAATCCGACATGTGGAGCATGCCTGGGCGGATATATGGGAGTTTTAGGCGATGGTGAAAGAGCAGTATCCACTACAAACAGAAATTTTAGAGGTAGAATGGGAAGCAGAAACAGCGAAGTTTATTTAAGCAATTCCGCTGTAGCCGCAGCCAGCGCAATAGCTGGAAAAATAGCTGATCCAAGAGACATATAATCTTTTTAATCTTTTTTTTCTGCTCATATTTTATATAATTAATTTATAATCCATTAACAACCCAGGCAAACATATATGTTTCTTATAAATTATGCTATTATTTAAATAAAATATATAACACTTGATCACGAAGGAAATATAAATGAACAAAAATTTGTTAGAAATTCAAAATTTATGGGTAAAAATAAGCAATAAAACAATTCTTAAAGGAATAGATTTGTCTATAGCCAAAGGAGAATCACACGTAATATTCGGTTTGAACGGTTCCGGAAAGTCTACACTTTTAGGAAGCATAATAGGACTTCCACATCTTGAAATAATAAAAGGAAACATTCTTTTTAAAGGAAAATCTATATTGAATATGCCTATTTATGAAAGAATAAAAATGGGCATAGGAATAGCTTTTCAACGTCCCCCCACAGTAAAAGGGGTAAAATTAGAAAAACTTGTAGAAATTATAAATACATCTAAAGAAAAAATACAAAATATTGCCAAAGAACTTAAATTACAAGAACATTTAAAAAGAGATATAAACGATGGATTTTCCGGAGGAGAAATAAAAGCTTCCGAAATTATGCAATTATTTTTGCAAAATCCTGATTTACTGTTGCTGGATGAACCTGATTCAGGGGTGGATGCAGATAATATAAAAATTATTTCAAATTATATAAACAAATTATTACAAATGGATTTACCTAAGGAGAAAAGAGAAAAATCCGCCATAATGATAGTTCACAGCGGAACTATCCTGGATTATATAAATATAGATGTCGGGCATGTAATGGTTGACGGAAAGCTTACCCCGCCGGCTAATCCTTATGAAATTTTAGATAAAATAAAAAAAAGCGGCTACAAAAACTGCTATAAATATTTTTCCAAAGGTGAAAAAAATGTATAACAAAAAAATTTTATCTTCAATAGGATTTAACTGTTCTAAGAATAAACGTTCAGGTTCTTTTCTTGTTATTGATGAAAATATCGCCGAAATGGAAAACCAAAACAAAAAACTGGAAATTATCCCTTTAAACGAGGCTATTGAAAAATACACATGGTTAAAAAACTATTTTAAATCTGTTCCTAAAAATACATTGGGATATTTTATAAGAATATTACCAGGTAGTAAGATAGATTACCCTATACAAACGGGATTTTATATGGAAAAAAATAAGCAACAAATAATACATAATGTTTTTGTAGCCGAACCAGACAGTAAAGTCCATTTAATATCCGGATGCACATCTTCTGCAAATGGAGAAAAGCATATTGGAATCAGCCATTATTTTGTCAAAGAAAACGCATCACTCTCAGTTACTAAAATTCATAATTGGCCTGCCACTGTAGCTTCATTTTCAAAAAACAATGTAACAATAGAAAAAAATGCAACTTTTATTTCTAATTATATAGCGCTTGCTCTGGGCAAAAAAAATGAATCCCATTCTACCGTTAATATTAAACAGAAAGGCGTGGCCACAATAAATTCTATAATTTATGCCAAAGAAAATTCCAACTTAAATATGAGCGATAAAATATTTTTAAATGAAGAAAATGCAAGAGCCGATATTTTAAGTAAAACTATTTCTAACGGAGGAAAATGCGTTGTCAAAGAATTCATTTCAGGACGGGATAAAGACACAAAAGGACATATTGAATGCAACGGGCTTTTACTTAATAACAAAGGGGTAATACATACAATACCGGAATTGGAAGCTATGCATTCACAAACAGATCTGTCTCATGAAGCGGCTGTAGGAAAGATATCCGAAGAAGAATTAGTTTATTTAATGTCTAAAGGAATAGATGAAGAAAATGCAAAATCACTTATTATTCAAGGTTTCTTAGAAAACAAAATTCAAGATTTACCGATGGATTTACAAAAATCTATAGAAAACTTAATACAAAGGATATCCGCTGAAGGCACTATATAAAAGAACAAAAAAAGTTATTTTATAAATTTGATGAATTACTTAATTCCGGAGTGGGAACAACAAAGTTTTATCCAGCTTGTTTTTCCCCATAAAAAGACTGACTGGAACTGCTGTTTAAAAGAAGCTATTGAAGTTTTTAGCAAAATTGCATATGCTATAGCCCAATATGAAAAAGTTTTAATTTGCTATGAAGATAAAAATACAATAATTCACTTAAAACACAAAAATTTTATTTTTAAAAAAATCAAAAATAATGATACCTGGACCAGGGATTTTGGTGCAATAAGCATTAAAATTAACAATGAAGTAAAACTGCTTGATTTTAAATTTAACGGATGGGGGCTAAAATTTCCAAGCAACTGGGATAATTTAATAAGCAGAAAAATTTTTAAAATATACAAGAGCTATAATTTTGTGCTGGAGGGTGGAAGCATAGACACAAACGGGAAAAGTATTTTGACTACTTCAAAATGTCTTTTGGAAAAAAACAGAAATTATCCGATGAGTAAAGCTGAAATAGAAGAGTTTTTAAAAAATGAGCTTTTTGTAAAAGATGTTATCTGGCTAAATCACGGATTTTTGAAAGGGGATGATACAGATTCACACATTGATACACTGGCAAGATTCGTGAATAAAGATACAATAGTTTATTGCAAATGTGATGATAAAAATGATTTTCATTTTAATGAATTAAATAATATGGAAAAAGAGCTTAAAGAAACAAAATTTAATTTAATTCCCCTGCCTTTGCCGTCTGCAAAATTTTATAAAAGTGAAAGACTTCCCGCCACCTACGCCAATTTCTTAATCATTAATAATGCCCTGCTTTTACCGGTTTATGAAGATAAAAAAGATAATTGTGCTTATAATATATTTAAAGAAATTTT
>CAYPHV010000068.1:0-4280 GCA_964410645.1 uncultured Nautiliales bacterium | reverse complement strand
GATTTTTCTATGAAGGTCGCAAATGTATAGATTAACCGAAGTAATAATTCCAAAAGAAAAAAAAGAAACAATAGAAAAATTTTTTGAGCAGGAGAAAAATAATCTTATTGATTTTTGGAGAGAAGAAATTTTTACCGATAAACTAATTTATAAAATTTTGATAAAAACCGAATTTTCACAGGCTCTGATCGACAAAATTTCAGGAAAGTTTAAAAAAGAAGAATATTTTAGAATAACTGTTTTGGATGTGGCAACCACTATTCCGCATCCACAAGAGCCTCAAAAAAAATATATAGGAAAATTAAGAATAAGCAGAGAAGAACTTTATGCAAATGTATTGTCATCTTCCAATTTAAATTATATTTATATAACAATGATTATTCTCTCAAGTATTATAGCAGCGTTTGGACTTTACACAAATAATACAGCTGTCATCATAGGAGCTATGGTAATAGCCCCTATGCTAGGACCAAATATTGCTATTTCTCTTGCTACGGTTTTAGGAGATTTGGATTTGGCAAAAAAAGGGTTTATTACAGCTTTAACAGGCATAGCTACGGCATTTTTATTATCCGTTATTTTGGGGTTACTGTTACATATTAATCCGGATATAAGTGCGGTTTCACAAAGATCACATGTAAACTTTTCTGATATTATAATTGCGATATCTTCAGGAATAGCCGGTGTTTTAGCTTTTACTACAGGCTCTTCGGTCAGTCTTATAGGTGTAATGGTGTCTATATCTCTTTTGCCTCCTCTTGTTACAAGCGGACTTCTTTTGGGAAACGGTTTTATATATTATTCATCAGGGGCAATGCTTTTATTTTTGGCAAATTTTGCAAGCTTAAATCTCGCAGGTGTTGCTACATTTATTTTTCAAGATGTCAGACCTAAAAATTGGTGGGAAGAAAAAAAAGCAAAAACTTATCGAAAAAAAGCGCTTATTTTATGGATGGGGCTGCTTTTTATACTTATATTGGCAATATATTTAAATCATAAACATTTTTAATATAAAAAGCATATAAATAAATTCACCGAAATAGTTTTAAGATTATTAGAATATTCAATTTAATTTATATATATTAAATTTATATTTTCTTTTGGGAAGTTTTACCATTATTTCATGATCAATCAAATTTTTAAAAATTTTGATTAACGTCGGTTTGCTTATGTCTATTCTATCCATAATATCCTGATAAGACAAAGACAGTATATATTCATCGTCCAAAGAATCAACAATAAGTCTTATAACTTCCGTTTGTTTGGAATCGCATATCAATGAAATAGTTTTAAAAAAAAGTTTATCTTTTAAAAGTTTTTTTTCTTGAAATTTGGGATATAAAATTTCATACATATTGTCTAAAAGCTGTTTAATTTTTATAGGTTTCACGAGATAGTTAACAGCCTTTAAACTTATCGCTTCCAAAAGATAATCTGTATTTGTATATGCAGTTGTTAGTATAAAAGGAATCTCAATACCCTGGTTTTTCAAAAAAGAAACGAATTCAAGCGCATTTTTATCTCCTACCAATATATCTGAAATAATTAAGTCTATATGTTTTATCTTTATCAGCTTAAACGCTTCGTTCAACAAATCCGTATAATAAATATTTTTTACAAAATCTTCTAAAACTTCTGTCATATTTTTTTGTAAATCCAAATCATCTTCTATATACAAAACACTGAAATTTTTTAAAACTTCATAATTTTTCATTTTATTCCTTTTCTTCTTTTAAAGGCAGCACTATTTCAAACATCGCACAATTGTAGAATTGATCACTGAACATTTTATGTTTTATATTTTTGACTTTTACAATCCCTTTCATATGTTTTTCAATTATTTGCTTAGCCATATAAAGACCTATTCCACTGCCATGTTCTTTGAGTTTTGTAGTAAAATAAGGTTCAAATATTTTATCGATAATTTTTTCATCAATACCGCCTGCATTATCAATAATACTTATAATAACATCTTTTTTATCTTTTTTTACAAAAATTATAATTTTCCTTAAAAAGTCTTTATTTTTTAATACGTCAATTGCATTGTTGATGATATTCAAACAGACATGTGAAAGCTCATTAGGATATCCAAAAATATTTACATTATGTTTTATTCTTATCACCAGATCAATGTTATATTTTTTTAATACCGGCAAAAAGAAATTTCTTGATTTTTCTATACATTTTTTTATATTTACATTTTTTTTAAGTTTATCCGGCAAAAAGAAATTTCTAAAATCATCAATTGTTTTAGACATATTGTCCGCTATCCTCAAAGCTTCTTCTGTTTTTCTTTTTATATATTCATTATTTAATTTACCAAGCTCATTTTTCACTTGAAAACTTTCAACAATCATAGAAACAGTGGCTAACGGTTGTCTCCACTGATGAGCTATATTTTGAAGCATTTCACCCATTGCGGCAAGTTTTGCTTGTTGAAACATAATTTTATCTTTTTTTCTGTTTTCTTCTATTGCTTTTTTAATTCTGCTTTCTAGACTTTTATTGATTTCTTCAAGTTCTTTTGTTTTTTTTGCAACTTCTTTTTCCAAAAATAAATTTATCTTTTTAAAATGCCCTATCAGATAAAACAGTAAAACTACGCTGCTTATAATAGCAATAGCAATACTTACTGCGGTAATCTTGATCATAATAGAGAATTTTTTATCACTTTGTTTTTTTTCCAAAAGAGCTTTTTTAAGATTTTGATTGATTAAATCGCTAATAAACATATTTACAGAATAAATAGAATTTTTTAAGTTTTCATAATTTATATGTTTTTTATCCAAAAAATCATTCATTTCATTATCAATCTCTTTTTTTAAATCAGATATATTTGCAACAAGTAAAAAATCAATTTTATCGTCAATTTCTTTATATTTTAAATATCTTTTCCATTGTTTATTTAAAATTATTTTCGCCAGAGAAATAACCTGATTTGCCTGGTTATAAGCAATTTCCCTCTTTTTATACTGCTTTAACGTTTCTAAAATATTAATTTTATAATAATCTTTCATATTTCCAAGAATTACGGAAGGAAGGGTTCTATTGTTAAAAAGTTTATTAATATCATATTTAAAACTAAAAATCGAATATATAGAGATTAAGATTATTATAAAAAATGTCAGCATAGAGAAAAAAATTATAGGTTTTGTTTTTGTTTTTAATTTATCTATTTTCATTTTATCTCTTTAAATGTATTATTCTCGTATTTAAATAAAAATGTTTTATGCATCAGCTGATGATTATAATATTTCAGTTTTATTCCCTTAATTAAACAAGAAGGAGTTTTTTTCAGAATTTCTATTAAATGCGAAGGAAAATAAGGAAAAGTTAATTTATTAAACGCGTTTAATAAAATATAATTTGTCAAATACGCTTCAAATCCAAAAAATGAAGGTTTTTTTGCGTTTTTATAATATTCTTCTCCTATTTGTAAATTTTTGTAATAAGGAACAACTTCTGAAAAAATTATATTTTTATAATTTTTTAACTGCCTTATCAAATGCTCTGCATTAACAAAAGATACAAGACAAAAAACAATATTTTTGTTATATTTTCTGACTTTTTTAATAAACATGGCACTGACATTGGAAGTTCCTCCTATTATAATAGCCTGGGGCGATGTTCTTAAAATTCTTTTTATTGCATAATCTATAAAATATGTATTTCTTTTATATGCACCAACGGAAGAAATGGATAAATTATGCTTTTTTAAAATATCATAAGTATGGGAATATATTTCATATCCATATGCATCATCTTGATAAAAAACAGAAATTTTTTTGATTCCTTTTTTTAATAAATAATTGATTATATGATTTACCTCATCTTTATAAGATGCTCTAAAATTTAATACGTTTTTTTGCTTTCTTAAAAATTCGGCTCCGCTGAACGGTGCATATAAATAAATTGAATGCTTATTCATAAAGGGTAAAATTTTCTTTACCGTAGGTGTCCCCACAACACCATATAAAAGAAACATTTTTTTTTGATTATAAAGTTTTCTTATATTCTCAAGTGTCAATTCAGGTTCATATCTGTCATCTAAAAACAAATGTTTTATTTTTTTATTTTTATATTTTCGATCAACAATTGACGCCCCTTCTTTTATCGACATACCAATACTTCCCATTATTCCGTTAAGAGGTAACGACGAAACAATAATATATTTTTCATAGGGCCATAGTAACAGGGCAATTAATAATATTGATGATATTAAAAAAAATAATTTTTTCATACAAAACCTTTCCATCATTATAATAAATTTTTTAAATTTA
>CAYPHV010000067.1:2350-4280 GCA_964410645.1 uncultured Nautiliales bacterium | reverse complement strand
TTTTTTCACATTTGTGTTTAAAAGCCGGACTTTCAGGAGACTGCCTGCAATATCATCCTGTAATTTACACATATCAGGCAATAAAAGTAGAGGAAGATTAATTTTTATATTTTACACAAATATAATAAAAACATCTTCCTTTTTAGCCGTTTCAATATTTAAACTATCGAGTATTTTTTTTGAAGTATTAAAAATTTTTGTATTGTTATCTGGGAAATCCCAAAAATTAACAACAGCATAATTATAAAAATAAAAGAGAAAAAAATATAAAAATATTTTTTCACTAATCCGCTTGTAAAATAGCTCCGTTTGCTGCATTAGCCACCAAACTTCTATATTCCCTGAGCCATTTTCCAGGAACTTCTTTTTTGATAGGTTTAAATTCTTTTCTTCTTCTTTCGATTTCTTTATCACTTAATTTTACATTAATAGAAAAATTATCGGTATCTATTTCTATGATGTCTCCGTCTTTAAGAAGTCCTATCATTCCGCCTTCAGCCGCTTCCGGAGATATATGGCCGACACTTAGGCCTCTTGTGGCTCCTGAAAATCTTCCGTCAGTAATCAATGCTACTTTTTCTCCGAGTCCCATACCCATAATCAAACCTGTTGGGGCTAACATTTCCTGCATTCCTGGTCCTCCTTTTGGACCTTCATATCTAATAACTACCACATCGCCTTCTTTTATTTTTCCGCCTGTAATTCCGTCAATTGCCTCTTGTTGAGAATTAAAACACACCGCTTTACCGGTAAACTGTCTGCTTCCAATAATTCCGGCTGTTTTAATTACGGAACCTTCTTCGGCTAAATTTCCGTAAAGAACAGCAAGTCCTCCGACTTTACTGTATGGATTTTCCAAATGATGAATTACAGAAGTATCCAAAATTTTTGCATCTTTTATTCTTTCACCTACATTTCCGCCTTCTATTACAGGATTATCAAGATATAAAACAGTATCATTTCTTCTGCTTATTTCTTTCATAACCGCACTGATTCCACCAGCTCTATTAATATCTTCCATATGAACGGTTTGGAGGCTTGGGGAAATTTTTGCAATATGGCTTGTATGACGTGCAATTTCATTAATTTCTTTTAAATCAAAATCAACTCCCGCTTCTTTTGAAATTGCCATTACATGAAGAACTGTATTTGTACTTCCGCCCATTGCCATATCTACGACAAAAGCGTTATGAATTGCTTTTTTATTGATAATATTTTTAATTTTATATTCTTCTGTGAGTTTTTCATCTTTTGCTATTTCACAAATTCTTTTTGCCGCAATTCTGAGTAATTTTTCTCTATCAGGTGTAAGAGCCGGAATAGTTCCGTTTCCTTTAAGGGCAATTCCCATAGCCTCTATCAGAGTATCCATTGAATTTGCAGTAAACATACCGCTGCAGCTTCCGCCGCCCGGGCATGCATTACATTCCAATTCATAAAGGGTGCTTTTGTCCATGTTACCTGCTTCGAATTTGCCTAATCCTTCAAAAACGGTAGCCAAATCAATAGGTGTTCCGTCTTTCATATGTCCCGCTTTCATAGGTCCGCCTGTAACAAAAATGGTAGGCACATTAACTCTAAGTGCTCCCATTACCATTCCCGGAGTTATTTTATCGCAGTTTGGAATTCCAATCATAGCATCGAATTTATGGGCGTTCATCATACTTTCAATACTGTTTGCAACAATTTCACGGCTTGGAAGGCTATAAAGCATACCGTCGTGTCCCATGGCAATTCCGTCGCATATGCCGATTGTGTTAAATTCAAAAGGTACGCATCCGTTTTTTCTAATTTCATCTTTTACAATTTCCGCATATTTATTTAAGAAAAAATGTCCGGGCACTGTTTCTGTAAAAGAATTTGCAACAGCTATAAACGGTTTTTCAAAATCTTCATCTTTTAATCCCATAGCTCTGAATAAACTTCTGTG
>CAYPHV010000067.1:0-2250 GCA_964410645.1 uncultured Nautiliales bacterium | reverse complement strand
ACGGTTTTTCAAAATCTTCATCTTTTAATCCCATAGCTCTGAATAAACTTCTGTGTGGGGCTCTGCTTAACCCTTTTTTAACTTCGTCACTTCTCATTTTTTTTATTCCTTTTTTCCTGTATTTTAGCACTTTAAACTAAAAAATGCAAAAAATATAAATTAAGGATACTGACTAAATAAAGCGAAATAATTGTAAATTTTAATGGAAAAAAGTGTTAAAAAAATTGCATTTAATCCGTTAGGACGCTTGCGTTTGCAATTTTTAGCTTTTTTTAGTATTAAAAAATTTGCTTTTTTGTTGAGCGTTTTTAGCCAGTATCAAATTAACATATTTTTAATATTTTTTTATTTTTGATCATCAAAATTTCATCTGCTTTTGCAATTGTTTCAGCTCTGTGGGCTATTATTATTGAAGTTCTTGATTTAAGAAAATTTTCTATATTTTTAAAAACCCTGTCTTCTGTTTCTATGTCAAGAGCTGAGGTTGATTCATCCAAAATCAATACTTTTGGTTTATGCAAAAGAGCTCTTGCAATGGCAACTCTTTGTTTTTGTCCTCCGCTTAATTTTACCCCGTTTTTCCCCACATATGTATTAAAACCTTTTGGTATTTTTTTTATATCTTCAAAAAGTTCGGCTTTTTTTAAGGCTTCGTATATTTTATCTTCCGGAAAATTTTTTCCTAATGTTAAATTAAATCTTAATGTATCATTAAAAAGCCTTGTTTCCTGCAGGATTAACCCTACGTTTTCTCTTATTTTATTTAGGCCTATTTCTTTAAAACTAATTTTATTGTAAAAAATTTCTCCTTCGTTTGGAATAAAAAATCCGGAAATAATTTTGGCCAATGTTGTTTTACCGCCGCCGCTTGCTCCGATAAGCGCTGTAATTTTATAAGGACTGATCACAGCGTTTATATCTTTTAATATCCAGTTGTTTTGGTATTTGAAATTTATATTTTTAAGCGTAATGTCGGGAGGAGTGTCAAAAGGATTGGTTTTATGAATAAATACAGGCTCTTTTTTTAGTGTCAGAATATCATTTATTCTTTTAAGCGCGGCTTTAGCGCTGAAATAACTGTATTGAAGGTTAATAATTTCCTGAATAGGCGTCATCATATACCATAAATATGCAAATACCGCTATCATTAAGCCAATACTTAAATTGTCATAAGCAACGGCTAAAATGCCCCCGGCTCTTATTGCTTCGTATCCAATAAAAAATATAAGCATACTGAGTTTGCTGAATGCTTCACTTTTATAACTAAAATTGAAAGATTTGTTTTTAAGCTCTTTTGCCAAATTGAACAATTTTTTAAAAAAATAATTTTCTTTATTATAGGCTTTTATTTGTTCAAACAGTTCAAGAGTTTCAATAAGACTTTCCTGAAATGCGCTTATTGCCGTATTTTGTTCGTTTTTGTATTTCTTAATTTTTCTTGCGAGTTTTGCCGAGAATATAACTATAAAAGGATTTAAAAAAATTATAAATAGTCCAAGAGGTAAATTTATTACAAGTAAAACTATTCCAATGGCTATAAGCATAAGCACTGAAACAATAAGCTTCGAAACAGATTTGATTAAAAAATCTTCCAAAGTATTTATATCGGTAATAAGTTTACTGGCTATATCGCCTGTTTTAAGATTTTCATATTCATTAATGGACAACCGTTTTAAATGTTCCAATATCCTTATTCTTATTTTTAAAGTGATGTCTTTTGTAATCTTTTCAAACAAAAATGTTTGTGCAATATTTAGAAAAATAAAAATTGTTCTTAATATTAAAACTACAATCAAAGTAATTATTACATAACCAAAAGCATTACAGCGATAAACTTTATTTATTATATTTATCCACCATCCGCCTTTATGCAGTAATACTTCATCAATAAGCAGTGGCATAAGCAGTGGAATCGGAACGGATATTATTGTGGCTGTAACGGCTATTATTTGGGATAAAATAAATTCTTTTTTATATTTTTTTATTTCTGTAATTATTTTTTTAAATGTATACAAAATTTGCCTTTGTTAAAAATAATCAAAATTATACACAGATAAAAATTATTTTGAAAGATTTAAAGTGGTGCGGGAGAGAGGACTTGAACCCCCATGTCTTGCGACACTAGATCCTAAGTCTAGCGCGTCTACCAGTTTCGCCACTCCCGCATTTGAGAGAAATTATAATAAAAAATGGTGCGCCCTACAGGATTTGAACCTGTGGCCTACGGCTTAGAAGGCCGTTGCTCTATCC
>CAYPHV010000066.1:0-4643 GCA_964410645.1 uncultured Nautiliales bacterium | reverse complement strand
TATCCTAAAACAGCCAAGATTTTATCAAGTGTTGCAATACTTATTTTTGTTAAATTTCCATTTTCAAGTTTAGACAAAGTCGTGCGTGAAATTCTGACTTTTTTTGCCAACTCTTCTTGTGAAAGATTTTTTTCTTTTCTCAATATTTTAATTTTTTTTCCAATGTCTGATAATATCATCAGTTATTTCCTTATTTTTCCAGCTGTCAAGCATTCTTTTTCCGATAATACCAAAATGCGGATTATCGGATATATAGCTTTTTAAAAAAATCAATTCCTTTTTTTAAAGCTGCTTTGCATTCATTATATAAATCCTCGGCATTAGGCAAAAAACAATATTTTTCTCCAAATTCAATCAGTTCTTCATCATACCATTTTTTCCTTCCAAACATAGTAAGTGCGGGTTTGTCTTTAAAAATATAAGCTGTTGTGGTTACAACATCATAAGCGAGTGAAAGCCAAATTTTATTAAAATCATCGCTAAATAATAAACCGAAATTCTTAAGATGCGCATTTCCATTTTTCAAAAAATAATTCATTACAATCAATTTAAAAAACATTTCCATATCATTAGGATCACTGACATATTGATAAATTATTTTTGCAACCTGTTCATAACTACCGGTATATTTAAAGTTTTTTGTTTTATTCATAAGGGATAAAACTTCTTCAAATCCGATTCTTTCATTATCAAATCTTTCAATTACCAAAAATTTTTTATTTTTAGATAAATATATTCTCGGAATTTTAATCCCCGCAAATTCTAATGTTTTTAAACACTCAACAAATGATTAAAAGTATCGTTGCTGTCATTTTCTAAAATAAAATCTAATTCAAACTTAAAATCAATATCATTATTTTTACCATATCTGATTCTACCTTCAATATTAGGGGCTAAAATTGAAAAAAGTAAAAAATCATCTATATAGCCATACTCTTTTATTAAATAATTTTTAAATATCTCAAACAAATATCCCTCAGGTAAAAAACTCTCGAAATAAGGAATCATTTCAAATTCTTTTATATAAAATTTTTGAGTATTAGGAAGTGAGAGAGAAATAGAATTTTCAAGATTAAAATCTTTATATTCTAAAATATATTTCTTTTTTTCATTATCAAAAGTTGCAATAAGTTTATTGTGATGAAAAATTTCTATCATTTTTTTTAGTTTTTTGTTTAAATTACTTTACAAGTACATAATATTTTTAATTAAATGTAAAGTATCTTAAACAATAGCTCAATGTTCATTTCATGGTTTCTTTTAATTTTAAAGCCTCTTCAAATCAGGCAGATAAAAGATGCCTTTTTATATAATTCAACACTTATAAAATTCTCTATACCACTCTACAAATTTTCCAATCCCCATCTTTACATCCGTATAAGGTTTATATCCCAAATCTTTTTCCAAATCGCTTGTATCCGCCCAGGTACTGGCCACATCTCCCGGCTGCATTGGAAGGAAATTTTTTTTGGCTTTTTTGCCAAGAACCTCTTCAATGGCTTCTATAAAATCCATAAGTTTTACCGGCGAGCCGTTTCCTATGTTATAGACCCTATAAGGTGCCGTGCTGCTTGATGGATCTGGGTTTTTTTTATCAAAATTTTTATTTGGTTTAGCAGGATTATCAATTACTCTCACAACCCCCTTAACTATGTCATCAATATAAGTGAAATCCCTCTCCATTTTTCCATAATTAAATACATTTATCGGTTTATCTTCAAAAATTGCTTTTGTAAATAAAAACAGTGCCATATCCGGTCTTCCCCAAGGTCCATAAACAGTAAAAAATCGAAGTCCGGTAGTCGAAATTCCAAAAAGATGTGAATAAGTATGAGCCATAAGCTCATTACTTTTTTTAGTTGCTGCGTATAATGAAACCGGATGATTCACACTATCGTGAGTAGAAAAAGGCTGTTTTTCATTCATACCATAAACACTGCTGCTGCTTGCATAGCTTAAATTATTTACTCCAAAGTTTCTACACGCTTCTAAAAGATTTACAAATCCAACAATGTTACTGTCTATATAAGCCGTTGGATTAGTAAGAGAATATCTAACACCCGCTTGAGCTGCCAAATTACAAACTGCATCAAATTTTTCAGTTTCAAAAAGTTTATCTAAATTTTCTTTATCTTCAAGATTTAATTTTATAAATTTATAATTTTCATGACTTTTAGATGCAATTAATTTATTATATTCAATATGTTCTCCATCTTCTTTGACATCTATAATTCCAGCTCTCTCTAATCTTCCATATTTTACTCTGATATCATAATAATCGTTTATATTATCAAGCCCTATTACTTCATCGCCTCTTTCTGCCAGTTTTTTTGCTAAATGACTTCCTATAAATCCCGCCGTTCCTGTTATTAAAATTTTCACTCTAATCCTTACTCCAAATATCTCTTGTATAGACTTTCTTTTTAAATTTTTCTAAATTTTCATCAATTCTGTTTGCCAAGATTATATCGCATTGTTCCAGTTCATTGAAGTCGTTTGTCACTTTTATTGAATCGATCTCTTTTTCTTTTGTTTTTGGCTCATAAATCACCATTTCCACAAAAGGTTTTAGCTTATTTATTACATCGAATATACTGCTGCTTCTGAAATTATCACTTCCCGCTTTCATTATAAGTCTGTAAATACCGACTTTTTTTGGCTTTTTATCCAATATTCTTTTTGCAATATATTCTTTTCTTGTAACATTTGATTCAACAACAGCTTTTACCAGTTTTTGGGGAATATTGTCAATTGTATAATTCGCCAAAAGCTGTTTGGTGTCTTTTGGAAGACAATACCCTCCATATCCAAAGCTTGGATTATTATAATGCATTCCAATTCTTGGGTCTAGACAAATACCCTCTATTATATCTTTTGTATTAAGATTTTTACTTTCTGCAAAACTGTCAAGCTCATTAAAAAACGATACTCTCATAGCAAGATATGTATTTGCAAAAAGTTTAACTGCTTCAGCTTCCGTATTTTTTGTAAAAACAAGGGGTATTGTCTCTTTATACGCCCCGTCTCTAAGCAAATTTGCAAATATTTCAGCTTTTGCCGATTTTTCACCCACAATAATTCTGCTTGGATAAAGACTGTCATATAAGGCTCTTCCTTCTCTTAAAAATTCCGGTACAAAAAATATATTTTTAAAATTAAATTCTTTTTTTATTTTTTCTGTATATCCTATAGGAATAGTTGAACGGATTACTATTGCAGCTGTTGGATTGATTTCTTTTACATCTTTTATAACGCTTTCAACGGATTTGGTATTGAAATAATTAGTAACAGAATCATAATCGGTGGGAGTCGCTATTACCACATATTCGGCATTTTCATAAGCCTGCTTCTTGTCTAACGTTGCTTTTAAATTTAATGTTTTATTCTGGAAAAATTCGGTAATTTCCTTGTCTTCAATAGGACTTATACGTTTGTTTACCATTTCAACTTTTTCCGGAACAATATCAAAGGCTAAAACCTCATTATGCTGAGATAAAAGTACCGCATTGCTAAGTCCCACATATCCTATTCCCGCTATTGCTATTTTCATATTTTTTTCTCCCATTCGTAAGCTGTTTTACATATTATATCCAAATTGTCATATTTTGGCTTCCAGCCCATTTTTTTTATAATTTTATCATTTTTTGCTATCAATACGGCAGGATCACCGGCGCGTCTTGGAGCAATTTCCACCTTAAAATCAATTCCGCTTACTTTTTTCATTGTATCAATAACCTCTTTTACACTCGCACCCCGGCCATATCCAACATTAAAAATATCACTTGGGTTTTTATCCAGATATTCTATTGCTTTTGTATGCGCATCTGCCAAATCAACTACATGTATATAATCCCTTATACCAGTCCCGTCAGGCGTTGGATAATCATTCCCGAAAATATATATTTTATCTCTTTTTTTAAGAGCGCACTCGCTGGCTACCTTGATCAAAAGCGTAGCATTTTTTGTTCTTGGTCCTATAGTTCCGTCAAGAGAGGCACCGGCCACATTAAAATATCTTAAAATTACATATTTAAAATCAGGATTGGCTTTTGAATTGTCTTGAATAATTTTTTCAATAAAAAGCTTACTCTGCCCGTACGGATTTATAGGATTTGTTTCATAATCTTCACTTATCCCTTCAATCTTAAAACCCTGTTTTTGTTTCTTTATATCCGGTTCCCCATAAACAGCGGCAGTGGATGAAAAAATAAATTTGTTCACTCCGTATTCATTTGCAAGTTTTATTAAATTAGCCGTATTTGCAGTATTGTTTAAATAATATTTAAGTGGTTTTTCCACGCTCTCTGGCACAATCAGACTCGCGGCAAAATGGATAATTACATCAAATTTTTTAGTTTTAAATATACCCTCAATTTCATCCCATCTGCTAAGATCCGCTTTGATAAATTCAAACTCCCTTATACTCTTTAATGTATCAACAGTATCTTTAAACCCTGTTACTAAACTGTCCAATACCGTAATATCATAATCACTCTTTTCTAAAAGAATCTTTACAACATGGCTTCCTATATAACCGGCACCCCCTGTTATTAATATATTCATCCGGTATCCTTTATTTAATTTTTAGTATTATACAATAACCTCTCCCAACATTATATTAAATATTAATACATTAAAGTTAT
>CAYPHV010000065.1:0-4781 GCA_964410645.1 uncultured Nautiliales bacterium | reverse complement strand
TAGAGGATTTTATAGAATTTATGAGTGGTTACATGGAGAATCATCCGTGTAATACTAGTGATGCAGTAATGGAATTTATTAAAACCATAAACAGACGCTTCAAGGTGGAAAATGAAATTTAATGTAATCGGTATCGGCGATTATATAGGGAAATGTGTTTATGATGAGGCGGAAGATGCATTAATGGTTGACGGAAAAACAGTTCTTGATTTTAAAAAAAAATATAAACAATATCCAAAATATACGAAATTTTTAATAAATACGTCTATTAGCAGAAATTGGATAAGTTTTCAATTTATTCCTAAAGAATATAAATTTTTAAAAAGAAAATTTGCAATTATTACAGCCCATAATCCCAATAAATTAATTTTAAACAGTTTTTTGAATTTTATAAGAAATTCAGAACTCGAGGGTGTAATAAAAACTTTAAAATATGATTATATGACCAGTGTCGGCGAACTTTTTGATTATAATGAAAGAAGTTTTATTGTTTATGACATTGAAAAAAATGACGCGTTATTAATTGCAAAACAATTTGATCAAGATACAATTTTTTATAATTCCAAAACAGAAATAACAATTACAAAATGCAGTACAAACGAGGATGTTTTAAAATATAATTATGAAAAGCATTTTATATAGCGGGGAGAAAATGAAAAAAAATTATGAAAACAGAAAATTAACAAAAGCTGAAAAAATAGGTGTCAGTGCAGCTGTTTTAATGTTTTTCGGTATCGGGATGATTATGGGCGGAAGCACTGCAGGAAATAACGGTATTTTTTGGACCGGTGTTATAGTTTTTGCCGCAGGAAGTGCTATGGCTTTATATCTTTTGTTTAAATATAAACCGAAAGAAGATAAAAAACATTTTTAAATGTATTTTGTGTGGGGATTTTTCTTACAATATTATTTGTGATAATTGTCAAAAATTATTAACTCCAGGATTTTATAAAAATGATGATGTAATAAGTTTTTATAAGTATGAAGATATTGAGTTTCTTATAAAATACAAATATAAAAAATTCGGCGATAAGGTTATCAAATATCTTTCACGCGCGTTTTATAAATTTGGTAAATATTATCCGGATAAATTAAATATCATTCCTATCGATGATAATCCGAAAAAAGGTTTTTCCCATACGGCTATTTTGGCACGGGCTATGAAAAAACACAAGATTTTTTATAATACGCTAAGACAAACAAGCAATGTGTCTTATGCAGGTAAATCTCTTGAATTCAGACTTAACAATCCAAGGGATTTTATATACACAGGTCCGGAAAATATCGATGTTGTTTTAATAGATGATGTTTTAACCACCGGCAGTACTGTAAACGAGGCAAAAGAACTTTTGAAAAAATATAATGTAAATGTTTTGTTTACTTTGGTGCTTGCGGACTTACGCAATGCCTGAAATTATGCTATAATCTAATTTAAAAAAGGATATTAATGCAAGTTATTCCAGTAAGGATTGAAGATACCCTTGCCAAAAGTTATCTTGAATATTCCATGAGCGTTATTGTGGGCAGGGCTTTGCCGGATGTAAGGGACGGATTAAAACCTGTGCACAGAAGGATACTTTTTGCTATGCAGAAAATGGGTATTACTTCAGGCTCTGCGTATAAAAAAAGTGCGAGAATTGTCGGGGATGTAATAGGTAAATATCATCCTCACGGCGATTCTGCCGTATATGAGGCTCTTGTAAGAATGGCTCAGGATTTTTCAATGAGAATACCGCTTATTGATGGTCAGGGAAACTTCGGTAGCATTGACGGGGATAATGCCGCTGCTATGCGTTATACAGAAGCAAGGCTTACAAAAATAGCAGAGGAACTTCTTAAAGACATTGACAAAGATACTGTCGATTTTATACCGAATTATGACGGAACTGAAAAGGAACCTGTTGTTTTGCCTGCCAGATTTCCGAATTTACTGGTAAACGGAAGCAGCGGAATTGCAGTTGGAATGGCAACAAATATTCCTCCACATAATTTGGGAGAACTAATAGACGCTTTAATATATATGGTTGACAATAAAGATGTTGTTTTGGAAGATCTTTTGGAATTTGTCAAGGGGCCTGATTTTCCTACCGGAGGTATTATTTTCGGAAGAAGCGGCATACTTGAAGCATATAAAACAGGAAGAGGTTCCATAAGAATTAGAGCGAAACATCATATAGAAAACCGTGGCAACAGAGAAATAATTGTAGTTGATGAATTGCCGTATCAGGTCAATAAAGCAAAATTGATTGAAAAAATAAGTGATTTGGTAAAAGATAAAATAATTGAAGGCATAAGCGAAATTAGAGATGAAAGCGACAGGGAAGGTATAAGGGTTGTAATCGAATTAAAAAGAGACGCTTTAAGTGAAATTATTTTAAACAATCTTTATAAACATACGGGAATGCAGGTCAGTTTTGGTATTAATATGCTTGCAATTTACGACAAAGAGCCTATTTTATTTAATCTTTTGGATATTTTACAGACATTTATCAAATTTAGAAAAACAGTGGTAATCAGAAGAACCATTTATGAGATGGAAGTTGCCAAACAAAGAGCTCATATACTGGAAGGTTTGCGTATTGCCCTTGCCAATATTGACGAGGTTGTAAATTTAATTAAAAAATCAGCGGATACAAAAGATGCAAAAGAAAAATTAATTAGCAGATTCGAACTTTCTGAAATTCAGTCCCAGGCTATTTTGGATATGAAACTTTCCCGTCTTACATCTTTGGAAATAGAAAAAATTGAAAAAGAATATGGCGAGTTAACGGAGAAAATAGCATATCTTAATTCTATTTTAAAAGAAGAAAATGTTTTAAACGGGGTTATAAAAGAAGAATTTGAAGAAATTAAAAATAAATATTCATCCAAAAGATTAACCGAAATAATAGATGATTACGATGATATCAATATAGAAGACTTGATTCCCAATGAAGAAATGGTGGTAACTATTACCCATAGAGGCTATGTAAAAAGAGTACCTCTAAAAACATATGAACGACAAAATAGGGGCGGTAAAGGTAAAAAAGCTTTGAGTATTTACGAAGATGATTTTATAGAAGATTTTTATATTGCCAACGCCCATGATACACTTATGATTATTACAGACAAAGGACAGCTTCATTGGCTAAAAGTCTATAAAATTCCGGAAGGCTCCAGAACCAGTAAAGGAAAAGCGATTGTAAATTTGATCAACTTGGAAAAACAGGAACAAATACAGACAATTATTAAAACAAGCGATTTTGACCAAAATAAATCACTTGCTTTCTTTACAAAAAACGGAATAGTAAAAAGAACAAACTTAAATGAATTTAAAAATATAAGAAGTACGGGAGTCAGGGCAATTACAATAGATGAAAATGATGAACTGGTAACTGCAAAAATTGTAAATCCGGAAGACAAAGAATTGTTTATTGTCACTAAAAAAGGACAGGCTATAAGATTTCCAATAGATACAGTCAGGGAAATGGGAAGAACAGCCAGAGGTGTAAAAGGTCTCACATTTAAAATAAAAAGCGATGAAGTTGTAGGGGCTCTTACATTAAAAGATGAAACCCAGGAAATTTTAACAGTCAGCGAAAAAGGATTTGGCAAAAGAACCGAAGCGAATCTTTACAGGCTTACCAACAGAGGCGGAAAAGGCGTTATTGCTATGAAACTTACCAATAAAACAGGTGATTTGGTAGGTGTTGTGGCAACTGCGGAAGATCATGACCTGATGCTTTTAACAAGCAGTGGTAAAATGATAAGAGTTTCCATAGACTCAATTTCCAAAACCGGTAAAAATACACAGGGGGTTAGAATCGTAAAACTTGATAACAAAGATATTGTGGTCAGTATTGCTAAAACACCTTCTCAAAAAGAAGAGGAATTGTTAATAAATGAAGAATAATGCCGATATAAAAAGAAAAAGGTAGAAAATGAAGAAAATTATTTTTTTTGTTGCTATTATGCTTTTTATTGGTTGTGGAATGGATAATAATGCAAATATTGAGCCTGTCGGCACTCAGAAAACAAAAGTGATTATAAAAAAAGTTCCTTGTATTATTGATAATACAGCCAAATCAAATACCCAAAACAAACAGAATAATCCTTGTGTTATTGTTTTAAAGGCTACGGGAGAAGGGATTACTCCAAATCAGGGCGTAAGCAATATGGCTCAGGCAAAAGTAATGGCAAGACGGGCGGCGATTATTGACGGGTATAAAGTATTGGCTGAAAAAATGTATGGAATTAAAATCAACGGAAAAGACAGTGTAAAGGATATGATGGTGCAAAATTCAGAGGTCAGAACGTATGTTGAAGGTCTCATTAGAGGTGCAAAAATTGATAAAGAATCATTTAAAGATGGAATTTATACTGTTATAATGAGTGTTAAACTTGATACTGAAAAATGGAATAAGTTTATTAACAATAATTAATTTTCTTTTTGGAGATTATTATATTTCTTTTGATTTTGTATCAAAAAACGGTATTTTGATTACTCAAAATTTTAATTGTTCGAAAGCTATGAAAAACACATACGGCAATAAAAAATTTATTTTTTCTTTTTCCACTTCTTATAAAACTGTCAGACAAATTTGTAAATTTCAAAAAAAACAGATAATAAACAATTTGTTTAGAAATAGAATTTACGTATATTCAAACAATAAAACTGTTAATTCCTTGGCAAAAACCAGGACTAAAATCACATTCCTACCCAAAAGATTTGATATTATTATAAAAAACGGAACAGCTTATTTTTATTTGAAAGATAAAAAAGGGGAATAATGGAATTTTTT
>CAYPHV010000064.1:0-4831 GCA_964410645.1 uncultured Nautiliales bacterium | reverse complement strand
TTTTAAATTGATTTTATTTATTTTTTGGTTGCGGGAGGAGGATTTGAACCAACGACCTTCGGGTTATGAGCCCGACGAGCTACCAGACTGCTCTATCCCGCGTCAAAGTGGTTGGGCTGGGAGGATTCGAACCTCCGGATGACGGAGTCAAAGTCCGTTGCCTTACCGCTTGGCGACAGCCCACTGCCTTAGGATTGAAATTATAATAAAAAATTTTTTTAAATGCAAGAGTTTGGAGAGAAAATTTTCGAATTTTAGAAAATTGACAAAAAAACAAAAAATGATTATAATTTTGACCGTCGGTCAGTCAATAAAATAAAATATTAGGAGACACAGTGAAAAGAAAAATAATTACAGTAATTTTTGCAGTTTTAATAATAGGCAGTTTATACGCTTTGGCAAAATATATCCATTATACCAGTCATTATGTTTCCAGTGACGCTGTTTTTGTGAAATCTGATACTCTTACCTATTTGTCGTTTCAACTTCCAGGAAAGATAAAGAAAATATATGTAAATGAAGGCGATAAAATAAAAAAAGGGCAGCTTCTTGCCAAACTGGATACAAAAGATTTGCAAATTCAAAAAAAAGAGATAAATTTCAGTATAAATGCTTTGCGAAATTCCGTAGAAGCCGTTTTGATTCAAAAAGAAAAACTTCAAAACGACATAAACGCTAATCTGGATTTGATAAAAAATTCTTTATCCAAATTGGAAAGTAATATTAAAGCTTTTGAATATGCAATTAACGCTATGAAGGTGAAAAAAATAAAATTAAAAGAAGATTATAAAAGATTTTTAAATCTTTTTAAACAGGGGAAAATTTCAAAAGAAAAATACCAGGGTGTAAAAACAGCCTATTTTGCACTGGTAAATGAAATAAAATCCAATCAGGCAAAATTACAGGCTTTGAATCTTACGAAAAAAGATTTGTCCATAAAACGTAAACTGGCGCTGAATAATGAGAATGAGGTTAAAAGACTTTCAAAACTGATAACCGCAGATAATAACAGGCTAAAATCCATGAAAGAAAAGCTTGCGTTTATTGATCACAATATAAAGGAAAGTTTTCTGTATGCGCCTTTTGAGGGTTTGGTAGCCAAAAAGTTTGCAAACGGCAATGAAGTGGTGCCGGCCGGGAAAATAATACTAAGCGTGGTAAATCTGAAAAATTTATATGTATTGGATTTGCTCGAAGAGAAAAAACTTAAGAATATAAAACCCGGATGTAAAGTTAAGATTTATATTGATGCTTTGGGCAAAAATTTTAACGGAACCGTAAGCAAAATACTTCCGGCAAGCGCTGCCACTTTTGCACTGGTTCCAAGAGATATAAGCAGCGGAGAATTTACCAAACTGCAACAAAGATTTTTTGTGAGAATAAAATTCGACAAACTGCCAAAAGATGTGAAAGTGGGAATGAGCGGGGAGGTTACTATTGAAAAATGCAAAACGGATAATTAATGAAAACTGACAGGTTTTATTTTATTTTTTCTGTTGTATTGGTAATAACAGGTACTTTTATGACTGTTTTGGATACCACAATAGTAGATATTATTATTCCGAGGTTACAAGGCCCGTTATCTACGGATATGTACGGTGCCCAGTGGGTAATTACCGCTTATATGACGGCAGCGGCAGCCGGGCTTTTGGTGGTTGAATGGCTTATCAAAAAATATGGAAGTAAATGGGTTTATATAGCCGGTGTCGGAGTTTTTACGCTGGCTTCATTTCTGTGTGGTATTTCAAATTCACTGAGTTTTATAATAACCGCAAGGGTTATTCAGGGGCTGGCTGTATCTTTGGTAATGGTTACGAGCCAGACCATGATGTATTCCCTTTTTCCGCCTGAGAAAAAAGGAATTGCCATGGGGATTTTTGCCCTCGGGGTTGCATTTGCTCCGGCTGTCGGGCCGACGCTCGGGGGATATTTGACTGAGTGGTTCAGTTGGCGGGCTGTATTTTTTGTAAATGTGCCTATCGGAATAGTTGTTGTGATTTTTGGAAGTCTGCTTTTGCCCGGTGCTTTTACAAAAGAAGAATATCCGTTAAATATGGTATCTTTGGTTTCTCTTTTAATTTCAACAGTGGCACTTTTGATTCTTCTGAGTAAAGGCCAGCAGTACGGATGGTTTAACTCATCTTTTATAGTGTATCTTGCATTTATCGCATGGTTTGGGTTTTTGTTTTTTGTAATAAGCGAGTATTTTTCTAAACTTAAGCTATTTGATTATTCTTTATTCAAACACCCTTTTTATACACTTGGGATTTTAATTTATTTTGTTTTGCTTGGATTTTCCATGTATCAGTATTTTTATTTAATTCCTGTTTTTTATGAGCATGTAAAAGGGCTCAGTTCTATTCAGTCCGGGCTTGGGGTTTTAGAAGGGTTTGGTATATGGATAGGAATTATAAGTATTATATCCGGAAAAATCAGTGATAAAATAGGGCCTATTCCTGTTTTGACGCTGGCTGCTTTACTTTATCTGTTTACTACGTTTTATCTTTTAACCCCGGTTAATTATTATATGAGTTTTAAAGAAATAGTCCTTAGGACAATGCCTTTTGGGATTTCTATGGGTATGTTTTTTGCGCCTGTTACGGTACTTGTTATGAGCGCGGCTAAAAAGAAAGGCGAACAGGCCATTGTTGTCATGAATTATGTCAAGTTTGTCGGGGGAAGTTTCGGGACGGCGATTGCCACTAATAATATGGTTTATTATAAAACCCGTGAATTTGATTCTATGTCTATTTTGCAAAATCATCATTTGCTGAGTGAATCTCTATTGAAATTTCATTATGTATTTGGAGATGTGACAAAGGTTGCTTTCGGCAAAATCGAAGAATTTATGAGTTTTAACTACGGATTTAAGTATGTCTGGCTGAATGCCGCTTTGTGGGGGGCAATAGGCAGTCTGTTTATTTTCAGTCTGTTGTTTGTAAGGGGGAAAAATGGCCAAACTGGTAAATAAGAAAGAAAAAAGAAAAGAAATAGCGCTTTCCTGTAAAGATTTGTTGCTGGAAAAAGGAATAAAAAACATAACTGTCAGTGAAATCGCCAAAGTTGCGAATATTGGAAAAGGAACGGTTTATGAATATTTTGAAAATAAAGAAGATATTGTTTTTGAAATAGTAAATATTTTTATTAAAGAATATAATAAAAATTTGTTTTTCAGAATAAAACAGGCTGAGAATACATATGAGAAACTGGTTATTTTTTTTGAGTTTTTTTATGAAAACAATACTTTTACCGCTCATTATAAAGAATTTCTCGCTATTTCAATTATTTCTCCGACAAAAAAAATAATCGAATTTAAAACAGATACAAAAAAAATGTATTATGAAATTTTGGAAAAAATTTTAAGCAAAGGCATTGAAAGCGGCGAAATAAAGAGTAGTTCTTTGAAACTTATAAAAATAATATATAATATGGCGGTCGGACTTTTTATAGAAAGTGAAACCACGTCTTTGGTTAAAAATAAAAAAGAAGAATTTAAAAATGAATTGAAAATAATTTACGATTTAATAAGGATAGAAAAATGAAAAAATTACTCTTGATTGTGCCGTTTTTGGTTAACGCCCAAAGTTTTAACGATATAGCAGAATCTATAACAAATTCATTAAATTATAAACTGGCAAAAAAAGATGTTGAAATTTATGAAAAAAAATTAAAAGCCGCCCGGGCTAAAAATTACGGAAAACTGGTTTTTGATTATTCTTATGTGAGACTTCATGAAAATCCTATGATGAAAATGAATACTGATGTGGCACTCGGGGCTCGAAATGCAGGAAGCGCCCCTGTTTATCCGTTGATTTATCAAAATATGGATACCGAGCTTCAGGCGGGGGATAAAAATAATTTTTCAGGGGTTTTGAAATATTCTTATCCTCTGTTTACCGGTTTTGCAATAACAAATTTAATTAAAAAAAGTAAAATTGAATTATTACAAAAAAAACTTATGCTAAAAAATATTAAAAGGGTTTTGCTTTTAAATGCTGCAAATCTGTATGCAAATATTTATGCGCTTAATTCTAAAATAGATGCACTAAGCAAGGCAAAAAATGCAGTAATGAAAGCGAGGGAAAAAGCGGAGGCTTTTTATAAAGAGGGGTTACTTAATAAATCCGAGGTTGACGAAATAGATGCAAAATATTATGAAATAAAAGCCCGGATTCAAGATACAGTTTCTCAAAAAAACGCTCTTTTAAATGAATTGTCTAATTTGTTGAATAAAAAAATAGAAAAAACAGACGGCGTTGATATTTTAAAATTAAAAAAAGAAAATATAGAAAACAGGCCTGATATTCTGGCGATAAAAGAGAATTTAAATTTAAGTGATGCCTTAATTAAAGTGGCTAAATCAAAAAATTATCCCGAGATAGGTGTTGAAGTGGCTGTAAAAAAAGAGGCAAATAATATGGGGCTCAGTAAAAACGATTATCAAAACAGGGATAAATCATACGGGGCAATTGCAATGGAATACAATATATTTGACGGGGGCGAGAAAAAAGCGGATATCGAAGAGGCAAAACTGTTTAAAATGAAAAGCCTGCTTTATTATCAAAATTATTTAAATACTGCTAAGACTGAGTATAAAAATGATTTATTAACATTAAATGCTCTGAAAGATATGCTGATTTCTGCGAAAAAAGAAATAAAAGCAAGGCTCAGTTATTATGAATATATAGATGCTAAATTTAATGAGGGACTTGCGGATTCGTCTGATTTGACGGAATCAATTGCAAAACTCTCTGCTGCAAGGGCTAAAAAAGAGGCTGTAAAATCTCAAATTTTCTTTTATACGCTTAAAGCAAATTTAGACGGGGGAAAC
>CAYPHV010000063.1:0-4856 GCA_964410645.1 uncultured Nautiliales bacterium | reverse complement strand
AATCTATTTTGTATCCGAGCTCTTCAAGGATATTTTTATTTTTACTCCATTTTGGAATAACTTTTACAAAAATTTCCAAATATATTTTTTTATTACTAAATTCCTCTAACAATTTTCTTGCATATATACCAATTTCTTTTATTTTTTTACCTCTTTTTCCAATAATCATTCCCTTTTGAGAAATTCTTTCTGCTACAATTGTAGCATAAATTTTATCTATTTTGTCAAATTCTTCAATTTTTTCTATCAACACATCTGTTTCATATGGTAGTTCATTCTCCAATTTTTCAAATAAGGCCTCACGTATAAGCTCTTTATATATATCCCTTATATTTTCTGTCGAGATTATTTCAGGATCATAATAATATGGATGAACAGATAAATTTTTTATTATTTCTTTTAAAAGATTCTCTTTACCCTTCTCTTGAATAACACTTATTGGAATAATCGACAAAGCCTTGCCTATTTTTTGGTATTCTTCAATTTTTTTATTTATTTCTGTATCGGAAACCAAATCTATTTTTGTTAAAACAACAATATGGGGAATATTTTGTTTATTTAATTTCAAAAACCAGTTATAACCGTCTGTATTATTTTTTATATCTGCCAAAAACAAAACTATATCACTGTCTCCAAGCGCTCTTAACGCTTCTTTTAGCATAAATTTATTTAAAAGTTTCTCTTTTTCATGGAGTCCCGGCGTATCAAGAAAAATTATCTGATTATTTTTATACATTACAATTGCATTGACTCTTCTTCTACTTGCATTTGCTTTGGGAGAAACCAAAGCAATTTTTTCTCCAAGCAGCCAATTCAAAAGTGTTGATTTACCTGCATTAGGCTTTCCCAATATCCCTACAAATCCCGATTTAATTGTTTTATTTTCCACTTTTATTTCTCTATTTTCCTTATAAAATATATTTTGTTATTTCTTCATTTTCTACAATATCGTCTAATTTGCTTTTTACATAATTGTTATCAACAACAAATTCCTTATCTTTATATTTATCTGCATCAAAATTGATATCTTCCAAAACTTTTTCAATTACTGTATGAAGCCTTCTTGCCCCAATATCTTCTGTTTTTTCATTTGCCAAAAATGCATACCTAGCTGTCTCTCTTAAAGCATCTTCTTCAAAAATCAAATTAACATTCTCAATTTCAAGAAGTTTTTGATATTGTTTGATTAAAGAGTGTTTTGGCTTCGTTAGAATCTGATATAAAGATTCTTCATCAAGACTTTGAAGCTCAACCCTTAAAGGAAATCTTCCCTGAAGCTCGGGTATCAAATCACTTGGCTTACTGATATGAAAAGCGCCAGCTGCTATAAACAAAATATGATCACTGTTTACATAACCGTATTTTGTATTTACAGTAGAACCTTCAACAATAGGAAGCAAATCTCTTTGAACCCCTTCTTTGCTCGGATCTTGCCTTGTATTACCGGTTGCTGCAATTTTATCTATTTCGTCTATAAAAATAATTCCGTTTTCCGCTCTTTTTAATGCTTCTTTTTTAAGCTCTTCTTTATTTATTATTCTATCCGTTGCCTGATTTTTAAGTATCTCTTTTGCTTCTTTTACAGTAATTTCTCTTTTTTCTTTTTTCTTATTGAAAACACCGATTATTTTTACAATACTTTCTTGTGCCCTCATCATATCAGGCGGTAAATTATCGTTTATTGACATATTTTCATCCACTTCAACTATAATTTTTAGATGATCAACTGCCCCAGAAATAACTTTTTCCCGCATTTTATCATATGATTTTTGATATTCAGCCTGCTTTACCTCCGGTGCATTTTTAGGAAGAGGAGGTAATAATTTTTTTGTTATTTCATCTATCACTTCTTCTTTAATCTTTTCTTTGGATGCTGCTTGCATCTCTTTTCTAACTAAATTAAAAGAATTATTAACAAGATCTCTAATCATACTCTCAACATCACGTCCTACAAATCCGACTTCGGTATATTTACTTGCTTCCACCTTTACGAACGGAACTTTTATCATTTTTGCCATTCTTCTTGCTATTTCTGTTTTACCTATACCTGTTGGACCTATCATTAAAATATTTTTCGGCAGAATATCATCCTGCCATTCTTTAGACAGTCTTATTCTTCTGTATCTGTTTCTAAGAGCAATTGCTATTGTTTTTTTTGCATCTTTTTGCCCAACAACATATTCATTCAAATACGCAACAATTTCTTTTGGAGTCATATTCATTTTAATCCTTTAAACTTAAAAGTGTAATACTACTATTAGTGTATATACATAATTCGCCTGCAATTTTTAAAGATTCTTTAACTATATTTTCAGCATTCATATCAGAATATCTTACAAGCGCCCTGGCTGCTGAAATTGCAAAATTGCCTCCGCTTCCGATTGCCGCCAGTCTTGCATCTTCAGGTTCCACAACATCTCCGTTTCCGCTAAGAATAAAAATATGCTTTGTATTAAGCACAATCATCATAGCTTCCAGCCTTCTTAAATATTTATCTTTTCTCCACTCTTTTGCAAAATCTACAACCGCTTTTAACAAATCGCCTTTTTTATTCTGCAAATGTTTTTCAAACATATCGTACAAAAGAAAAGCGTCAGCCGTGCTTCCAGCGAATCCCGCCAGCACTTTTCCGTTATATAACGTTCTGACTTTTTTTGCATTTCCTTTTAAAATAGAATTACCAAAAGTAACCTGACCGTCCCCCCCGATTACCGCTGTTTTATTGTCTTTATCCAAATAACCCAAAATTGTAGTCGCTTGTAAATCTATTTTCATACTTCGCCTTCCACTGTTAAATTTAATCTTGCGTATATGCCATGACCCAATTTTATATTAATATGATATTCTCCCGGAGCTTTTATTGTTTTACTCTCTATATTTTTTTTATCTATTTCAAAACCTTTTTCATTTAAAACTTCTGTTATTTCTTTATTGGTAACAGAGCCTATAAGCTGACCATTAGCACCTAATCTATGCTTAATAGTTAAACTCGATTTTTCCAACTGTTTTTTTATCTCGTTCATATTTTCAATTTCAGTTCTTACTTTTTCTTTTAATTCAGCCTGCTTTTTTTCCCATTCTTTAATAACGTCAGGGGTAGCTGTTTTTGCAAAGCCTTTTGGAATCAAAAAATTTCCGGCATATCCGTTTTTTGCTTGTTTTATTTCCCCGGCTTTTCCAAGCCCTTTTACATCTTTTAATAACAAAATTTTCATTTTTTTCCTTTTTTATTTGTATTTTACTTAAAATTGGTTAAAATTACAAAAGATTTGTATTCATTTAAGGATTGTTAATGGAAAGACCCTCTCCAACAGACGAAGAAATTACATTTGAAGATGTAGAAGTTTTAAATAGACCTATTATTAGTAAAACAGATCTAAAGGGAACGATAACCTATGTTAATTCCGCATTTTGCAAACTAACCGGATATTCAAAAAAAGAACTTATAGGAAAATCACATAATGTTATAAGGCATCCAGATATGCCAAAATGTATTTTTAAAGAATTATGGGAAACTATTGAAAAAAACGAAAAATTCAGGGGATTTGTGAAAAATTTGAGAAAAGACGGAAAATATTACTGGGTAGAAATCTTTATCGAACCTATAATAGATGAAAACGGGGCAAAAATTGGTTATATAAGTGCTAGAAAACCTGTCGGTAAAAACGATAAGATTAAATATGAAAAAATATACAAAGAACTAAGAGAAAAGGAATCAAAATGATTGTAATTTTTCAAAATAATAAATTAATTGCAGCAGATAAAAAACTGCTTGACTTATTAGATACGAATTTAATTAATTTAAGCAACGTAATTTCTTCTATTCAAATGGGTATTAATGCTTTAACAAAAAACAGTATTAATATAAATTCAAAAAATTTTTCTGTTAATGAAATATCTGTTATTACATTAAAAGAATTAAAAATATATTCTTTAAAAGAAATTTCAGATAAAGAACCTAAAATAGAAAATGAATTAGAAACATTTCTAAAAACAGAACCTATTGCTAAACCAAGTGAAGAATTTCTTGAAATAAACAAAGAACCTGAAGAATTATTGGAAAAGCCAAAGAATTTATTTAACGAACCTGTTATTTCCAAACAAAACGAACAATTTAACGACCTTCAATCGACATTAAATCAAGAATCAACAGTTTTACCGCCAAAAAAATTGGAAAATGAAGAAATTACCCTAACATTCAACGATGAATTCGAAGAAGTTAACAATATTTTATCCCTTGATACTAAAGAGGCAAAAGAATTGTTGGAAAAAGATTTGCAAAAAGCTTCACAAGATTTGGGAATAGATATTAATACTTTGCATGAACTTTTTCATACATTGTTAAATCAAATTGATGAAAATAAAGACAAATTTTATAATGAATTAAAAAACAGTGATTATGAAAATCTCCATAAAACCGCCCATTTACTTAAAGGCGCTGCGCTTAATTTAAGATTATCGAATATTGCCTTAATTTTAAAAACGATAGATGAAGAATCCAAAAAAAATACATTAATAGAAAAAATAAAATATTTAATAGATAATTTTTATAAATTTATTGATCGAATAAAAGATAATAAAAAAAGCACCACTACAAAACCTAAATCCAAAAAAGATATACCTGAATATATAAAAGAATTAATAATACAAACTATTAAAGATTATCTTGCCACTCAAAACGAAAAAAGATTTAAAAAAGATTTAAAATATATTGAAAAACTGTTAAATATAAAAATCAGTTCTGTTAAAGAATTGGAAAATTTAGTAAAAAGTTAAAAATGAAAAAGTTATTATTTTTTTTAATTTTTGTTAATTTGTTTGCATTAAATATAGCATATATAAAAGCTTTTCAAAAT
>CAYPHV010000062.1:0-4864 GCA_964410645.1 uncultured Nautiliales bacterium | reverse complement strand
TATGGTGGATTCCCTTTTTTTATACAACTAAAAAAGCGAAAAAGAAATGGCACGATACAGAGATTCAAGGACGGGGCGATTTACTACAATTCAAAAAGCACGTGATTTTAATGAAGTTATTTGTAAAGTGGATGTTACAGGTGCTAAAGTTTCAAAAAATTTTCGACCGCCGCCTATTTTTTCCGGCCTAAAAATCAGAGATATTAAAACTGGAAAATATATTAATTCCGGGGGCGCGGGCGGAAAGTGGGTTCAGTTGGAAAAATGGAGTAAAGGAAAAAGAGTAGAGACGGGAGCTGTTAACCGATATTCAAGTAAAGATATTGAGAGAATAAAAAAAAGATTAAAAGGTATCGGGGGCGCCGGGGGTGAATATATCGGTTTATTAAATGAATATGAAAAAGCAAAAAGAGAGTGGCAGGGGTGGGGTAATGACTATGAAAAAGCGATTACATTTAGTAAAATGATTTCAACAACGGAAAATTTATTTAAAGCAAAATTAAGAGGAAAAGAAAAAACAGATTGGGCAGAAAATGAGGATATGATAGATGGTTTACTTATGGATTATTTACACGAACAAAATCAAGACGATTTAGCAGATATGACAGCCGAACAATTTACAGATTTTATAAATAATTATTTAGAAGAAGTTCGTGGAAATCTTGACGATTTAGAGGGTTTCGCAGTTCCATTTTAATGTTTCGACAGGCTCAACAACCGTAAGGAAAAAATAAAATGTTTGCAATTGAGAATATAGAGGACTGGAAAAAACGGATTTTATTTCCAATAGGGGATAGAAAAAGAATGTCAATTCAAAATATTATCGGAGTTGATACAGAAGACAACAGCCGGGGCGGTGTAACGATGGCCGGTTTTTTTAATGGTAAGCAATACACAATTTTCAAAGGATTTGACGAGGTTATTTTGGGTGCGTTGAATTTTATTAATGAATTACAAAAAGTTAAAAAACAGAAATTTTATTTTTTTGCTAATAATATGTTATATGATTTAGTAAATTTGTTTGGTGAGAAATTTTTACTTGAAAAATATTTTACCGGGGAGCTTAAAATATTTTTCACAAAAGGCGGATTTGTTTTTATGCAATATGGCCGTACATATTGGATAGATTTACAAAATTATTATAGGGGATATTCAGTTAAGAAGTTGGGCGATTTAATAGGAGTTCCGAAACTGGAAACGGATTCAAAAGCCAGCGATGTAGACTATATGAAGCGTGATATTGAAATTCACTATTTAGCCGCAAAAAAGCTAATTGATTTATTGAATGATTCCGGCCTTGATTTTGGTTATACGATAGGTTCGGTTTCAATGAAAACATTCAGGCGCCTATATATAGATAAAAATTTTTATAGAGCGGACACAAAATTTTTAGACGATGTGAGAGATATTTATAAAGGTGGCCGGGTGGAAATGTTCAAACAAGGTAAAGTGGGTAAGGTTTACATATATGACATTAATTCATTGTACCCTTATATAATGAAAAAAACGTACTTTTGGCGCCCGGATAAGATTTACAAGGCGCCGGAAGATTTTTTGTGTGAGGACGGTATTTATTATTGTAAGGTTCGAGTTAACGAAAATGAAAAAATACCGCTTTTAAATTCAGGGGATTTTAGAAGTTTAATATTTCCAGTTGGGGTATTTAAAACTTATGCGACCGGCCGGGAGTTGATAGAGTCAGGGGCGGAAATTTTAGATATTTACTGGGGATATTGTTTTGAAATTGAGGGTAAAATATTTGAAAAATTTGTAGTAGATTTTTATAAAAAAAGATTAAAAGCAAAAGATAAGTTTGAGAAATTATTTTTTAAATTAATTTTAAATAATTTATATGGTAAATTTGCGCAAGGGCGGTATAGAATAGAGATAAGAAAGAAAAATAATTTATACTTTTTTGACGAAAAATTAGAAGAAAATTATCAAGGTTTTGCTAATTTATTTTGGGCGGTACAGGTAACAAGTGAGGCAAGAATTTATTTATGGCAGATAATGAACAGGGTTTTAAGTGAGGGGATTAAAATTTATTATACCGACACGGATTCAATACATACAAACAAGCCGATTCCAGACGATTTGATTTCTCAGACAAAACTGGGTAAATTTAAACTGGAAGGGGTTTATAACAAGGCCAGATATTTCGCAGAAAAAGAGTATATTTTAGGGGATTTTGAAAAATTGGTATGTAAAGGGATTCCAAAATTTAATCGTAAAGAATATTTTGAAAAAGGGTATACGACCTATGAACGACCTGTAAAATTTCGTGAGGGATTAAGGCGCAATATTAAAATAAATGTTTGGACTGAAATCAGAAAAATAAGACAAACAAGAGTTCCAAAACGGATTTATGAAGAAAAAGGAAATTCAAGACCGATTTATCTTGACGAAAATTTAGATATATTTCCAGATTATTAAAAAATAAAAAATATATTTGACAAATTAAATTTTATTTATTAAATTAAATTAAATTGAAATTAAAATAAAATCGGAAAAATAAAAATGGAAACCGAAAATAAAAAAATGAAAAAGATTGAAAATTTTAAATTTTTAATTAGTGTAAAAGATATTTATGATAAAATACCCTTATTTGCACGGACGCAAGGGGTTTTAGATATTTTAACGGAAATAATTAAAAACAATTATTTTGTTATAATAAAAAACGGAAAAGTTTATTACAAAAAGAAAGAGAGCGAACAAAAATGAACGAAAAAGAAATTAAAGACGTACCGGAGCCGGAAACAGAAATTAAAGATGTGCCAGACCCGGAGCCGGAAAAAGAAAAAAAGCCAGCACCCCCTAAAATGCTACGGCCGGAAAAATTAGCAATAATACAGGCGATTGGTTTTGACACAAAGTCTTGGTACTGGAAACAGGCAAGCGAAAAAGTTATTAATAAAACAATCAAATTCTTTAGTTGAGAGGTGCAAAAATGGCAAGAAAATTTAAGACCGTAGAAGAAATGGAAACCTATATTGAAACATTAAAAAACGATTTGGACGCAAACAAGACGGAAATTGAAACATTGAAAAAACAGCTTGACAAACGAAGAAAAGAAACGTCCGAGCTTGACGACTGGTTCTGGGGTGATTCGGAAAATGAATAAAAGTAAATCGGCCGGGACGGATAAAACAAGCGCACCCCCGGGACCAGATAAATCGGCCGGGGCGGATAAAACAGAGCCGGAGCAAGACCAGACCGTTTTTGATTCGATGTTTTCAGAAATTGACGAAAAGGCGGATCAAGGAAAAACAAAAAGAAAACGTGGCCGGCCGAGCAAAAAAGAAAAATTCGAGCAAGAGCGGGAAAAAGTAGAAATGACCGCCGTGTTAGTCGAACCGATTGTTTCTTTTATTTCGGTTTTTTTAGGTTCACGGTTAGGGGAAAAATGGAAAATGACAAAAGACGAAACAAAAGAGGGCGCAAAAGTAACAACGGCCGTATTAAATAAATATATGCCGTCTTTTGAGGATAAAGCCGAGCTTGTGGCTTTTGGTATGTTTTGGAGCGGTTACATTTTAACAAGAAGTCAAGGGAAACCAAAAAATGATTAATACTGGAAAAAATATTATCATTACTGTTTTAGGCAAAAAAGGTTCGGGAAAATCTTATTTTGTAAAAAAAGAATTGGTAAAATTATTTCCAAAACTAATTATAATTGATCCTCTTGATGAATACAATTATTTTTATTCTTATTCATTAAAAGAAATTATTTCAGTTGTAGAGGCAAATTATAAAAAAAATAAATATCGAGTTGTTTATAGGCCTTTAGATGAAAACGAGGATTTATTTTTTAAATTTGTTTATTCTCTTGATAATGTTACATTAATAATCGAGGAAATAGACGGTTACTCAAATAATAAAAAAACAGATGTATTTCTTGAAAAATTATTTAAATATGGCCGCCATAAAAATATTAATTTAATATGTATTTCAAGGCGTCCGGCGGAAATCGGGCGACTTTTGACGGCTCAATCGGATATAATTATTTCTTTTAGACAGACTGAGAAACGTGATATTGATTATTTCCGATATTTTACGGACGACCCGGAGCAGTTAAAAGATTTAAAAACAGGGGAATTTAAGGTTTTGTTAGGTGAAAATGAGTTTAAAAAATTAATAAGCAAAAGACATACCAGAATTGGAAAAAATACAAAAAAATACTTGACAAATGATTAAAAAATGTTATATTAATATTAAACAAAGATGTTATTTTTTATTAATCAACCTTGACTAAAAATTGAAAGGGTTCAAAAATGCCGAGCACGAAAGTAATTTTGACGACTGCCATTATCGCATTGATGGTTGTTTACGTGGTTAATCACGTTGACGCAATTAAAAACATTGTGGAGTAAAAAATGGGAAATTTAATCAAAGCCTTGTTAGCGCCATTAGTCGCTTTTTTGTACAGTGTATTAATAGCGCACTATCCTAATTTTCCGCTTGATGGAAAGATGGTTTTAGCTTTAATCTTATGGTTTATTTCTTTGTTTTATTCAGGAATCCAGATTAAAGCCTTGCATACTGAGTGGAAGAAACGGAAAATGTATTTAAAACATAAAAAATATTAAAGGAGTTTAAAAAATGCGCTTAATTTATCAGCAAAGTATTGCAAACTTGACGGCAAACATAAAGTTGCCGAGCGGTTCGTTTCAGGCCTTTATGATTCATTTTTCCGGAACAAACAGTACAGCGACACCGGCGGACAAGTGCGATTTGGGAAACGTTCGTTTAACCTATCAAGGCCGGCAGGTTCAGTTTGTAAATATTGACCGCCTTATGGCTATTAATAACCTAAAGGGCGGAGCGGTTTTGTTTTCGAGTACTGGAAGTTCAACCCTTGAAGCGG
>CAYPHV010000061.1:0-4888 GCA_964410645.1 uncultured Nautiliales bacterium | reverse complement strand
TTTATATAATTTTAAGTGTATTTTAATATTTTTAAAATTAAAATATGTAAGACGCAAAAGCCTAAAAGCTTTTGTGTTATTTCTTTGGATTTTTATCTGAATTAGTTTTTGTTTTTTTTGATTTACTTTTTTTCTCAGCCATTTTGACCTCCTTTAAGATTTTTGCAATCCCTTTAAAATTGATTGCAAATAAAATTATATACCAAAAAATTAGAAATGTTGCAAGTAAAATAAAAAAAAATAAAAGAATTTTTAAACCCCCCGGAAATTCGATGTTTTAATCGATAATTTTTTTTAAAAAAATTGAATTTTTTATTGAAAAATAATTTTTTAAATTTATAATATATAAAGTTGATATAATTTCAATAAAAAGGTACTTTATGGCAAAATATATTTTTGTAACAGGAGGAGTGTTAAGCTCACTGGGAAAAGGTATTACCTCAGCATCCATTGCAACCCTTCTTCAGCACAGCGGTTTTAATGTGTCAATGTTGAAAATTGATCCGTATTTAAATGTTGATCCGGGGACTATGAGCCCGTTTGAGCACGGAGAGGTTTTTGTTACGGAAGACGGAGCTGAAACTGATCTTGATGTCGGAAACTATGAAAGATTTTTAAATATTAATTTAACTAAGAAAAATAATTTTACAACCGGGCAGATTTATTCAACTGTTATCGAGAAAGAAAGAAAAGGCGATTATCTTGGGAAAACTGTTCAGATAATTCCCCATATTACAAATGAAATAAAAAAAAGAATGAAAGCAATAGGCAAAAACCATGATATTATTGTTGTCGAACTCGGCGGAACTGTAGGAGATATAGAAGGCCTGCCGTTTTTAGAAGCGGTGAGGGAATTAAAGCAGGAAGTGGGAAAACAAAATGCAATGTTTGTGCATGTAACTCTTATACCGTATATGAAAGCAGCCGGGGAGCTAAAAACAAAACCTACCCAACACAGTGTTCAGGAATTAAGGCGTATTGGAATTACTCCGCATATGATTGTTGCCAGAAGTGAAAAGCCGCTTCCAAAGGTTTTAAAAGATAAATTGGCGGAATCTTGCGATGTAGACAGAGACAGTGTGATAGAAGCTGTTGATGCCCCCACAGTTTATCAGGTTCCTTTAAATTTTTTAAACCAGGATATATTAACACCGATAGCAAGGCAGCTTGATTTGGGCGAATTACATCCGGATATGAGCGAATGGAATTATTTGGTAAAAAAAATCATATCACCGCAAAAAGAAGTAAAAATTGCTTTTGTAGGAAAATATTTGAAGCTTAAAGAAAGTTATAAATCATTAACGGAAGCTTTGATGCACAGCGGTGCGCATCTTGATATGAGAGTAAATATTTTGTGGATAGACAGTGAAAAGTTGGAAAAAGAAGAAAATTTGGATGAAATTTTTGGAGAAGTCAGCGGAATTTTGGTTCCGGGGGGATTTGGCGAAAGAGGTGTTAAAGGAAAATTAAAAGCAATTACTTATGCAAGGGAAAATCAAATTCCATATCTTGGAATATGTCTTGGAATGCAGCTGGCGGTTGTTGAATTTGCAAGACATGTGCTAAATCTTAAATATGCTTCTTCTCAAGAACTTGATCCGGATACCACGGAACCTGTTGTATATTTGATTGATGAATTTATAGATGCCAGCGGGGAAAAACAGTTAAGAACGCATAAATCGCCTCTTGGAGGAACAATGAGACTTGGAGGATATGAGTGTTTGGTTAAAAAAGGGACAAAACTTTATGAAGCGTATAAAACTGATAAAGTTATAGAAAGGCACAGACACAGATATGAAGTAAACAATAAATACGAAAAAGATTTGGAAAATGCCGGAATGATAGTCAGTGGAAAAAGTAAAGAAGGACTTATAGAGGCGATTGAGTTAAAAGATCATCCGTGGTTTGTGGCGGTTCAATTTCATCCTGAATTTACAAATAAACTTAAATCTCCGAATAAAGTAATTATGAGCTTTATAGAAAATGCGTACAAATGCCAAAAAACTTGTTAACGAAAGATAAAATAAAAGAAATACTTTTTAACAGAATAGAAGAAATCCCTTCTTTAGAAATTCCCCATTTTTCTCTTTTAAACGATATACAAAAAGCGGCTGCAAGAATTATAAAAGCTATACAAAGTCATGAAAAAATAGTAATTGTTGGGGATTATGATGTGGACGGTGTCAGCAGCAGTGCGATTATGCATCTTTTTTTAAGTAAAATTTATGAATATTTTGAAATTGTAATTCCAAACAGATTTGTTCACGGATACGGTTTATCGCCCGGGATTTTAAAAGAAATAAAAGCAGATTTGATTATTACGGTGGATAACGGCATAACGGCGTTTGAAGCGGCTAAAATATGTAAAGAAAGAAATATTGATTTAATTATTACCGATCACCATACACCCAAAAAAACCTGCTCTTCAGATGCTGTATGCTGTGCTGGTTTTGAATTGCCGGAAGCTTATGCAATTGTGAATCCTAAAATTTCTCCAGACTGTCCTTTCAAAGAAATTTGCGGAGCCGAGGTTGCATGGTATCTGTGCGCCGCAGTAAAAGCCGAAATGAATTTACAGACAGATTTAAGGGAATATCTGGATATTTTATGTCTGGCAATAATTGCGGATGTAATGCCTCTTACCAATATGAACAGAGTATTGGTTAATATGGGGCTTAAAAGGCTCAACAGAGCTTTAAAACCGTTTAGCAGGGCATTAAAAAGATTTTTTAATAATAAAAAATTGAGTTCGGAAGATATAGGATTTAATGTTGCACCCAGACTTAACGCTGCGGGGAGAATGGATAATGCTTTTATTGCATATAAATTTTTGATATCAAAAAATGAAGAGGAAGCTTTTAATCTTTTTTTGGAACTTGACAGATTGAATAATTTAAGAAAAAAAACGGAAAAAGAAATTTTGGAAACAATTGAAATTCAAGGCGATGATTTTTTAATGGCTAAAGGGGATTTTCACGAAGGTGTGATAGGTATTGTCGCAAGCAGAATAGTCCATAAATATAAAAAGCCGGTAATTGTTTTTTCAAAGAACAAAAATAATTTAAAAGGAAGCGGAAGAAGCCTGGGAAATATAGATATTTTTGGGCTTGTCAGTCAATGCGAAGATTTGCTTTTGGGATTTGGAGGGCATAAAATGGCTTGTGGAGTAAGCATTGAAGATGACAAATTTGATAAATTAAAAAACAGACTTAATAAAAAAATTCAAAAATATAAAAAAGAGGATTTTTTTATAGAGGATTTTGTACTTGGGTATTTGCCTTTTAGTGAAATTGATTTTGAACTGATAGATATTCTAAATTCTTTTGAACCTTACGGAGAAGGCAATCCGAAACCAAAATTTATGGCAAATGCAAAAATAGAACATATTCAGCATTTAAAGGACAATCATTATAAACTGATTTTAAATCAGAACGGTATATTTATGCCGGCTGTTATTTTTAGATTTGACGGTGAATTTGAAGATAATATTACTTTTAAGTTTAGTGTGAAAGAAAATAATTTTAGAGGAAGGGAAATTCAGCTTATTATCGAGGAGATATTATGAAAAACCATCCTTTGTTCAAAACATTGAATGATGAAGAATATTTTCAGGCTCTTGAATTTTTTGAAGAAAAAAAATATGCCGTAGGCAGTTTTTTATTAAAAGAAGGTGAATTTTCTTCAAAAGCGTTGATTTTACTCGAGGGAGAGGTGGAAATTTATAAAATGTCTATATATAATGAAAATTATGTCATTACAAATGTTAAAAGCGGAGGCGGAGAATTATTCGGAGAAATCAATTTGATCGATACAGGGCTTGTCACATCAACGGTTAAAGCGATAAAAGATGCAAAAACATTGGAAATTGAGCATAATTCTTTTATTACACTTTTTGATACATATCCCAATATCGGCGTAAAAATGCTCTGGATGATAAGTTATAATCTTTCAAGGCATTTAAGAAAAGCAGACAATGAAATACTTTCTCTTTTTAATGCGTTAACGGAAGTTATGAAAAAATGATTGAGTGCAAAATTAGTCTTATACAATAATGAAATTAATATTTATTTAATATTTTATCAGTATAATTTCATTACCCCTTTTTCATCCTTTCTCCTTTTATATTAAAGTGAGATTGTGAAGGTACTCAATATGAGTGCCTTTTATAATAATCGCATCGATACAAAATGGAGTTGAGGTAAACTTGTTTTGCCTCATATAAATATATGCACCTTTTATAATTCTTTTTAATTTAATATTTGTTATGTTATAAACAGGTTCAAAAGTATTGCCGCTTTTAACTTCAATAAAATGAAGTGTATTTTCTTTGAATGCAATAATATCTATTTCTCCACCTTTGAAATAAAAATTTCTTTTAATAATTTTAAATTTATTCGTTGTTAAATATTCACATGCCGTGTTTTCTGCTAAATTGCCTTTATTTCTGGTATTCATTGAATATTTCTAAATGTTTTTGCGGGATGCGGGTAATTTTTCCGTTTTTTATAAATGCAAGATTTAAATTTATTTCAAATATTTTTTCATCTTTTTTGAAAATTTCTTGATGAACTTTTAAAGAAACTCTTTTTATTTCTGTTATATATGTTTTTATGCTGATTATATCTCCCAGTTTTGCGGATTTTATGTAATTGGCGTTTAATGTGTTTACTACATATCCTTCATTTTCAAGAAATATGTTTTTTGAAAAAAATATTTCGCTTCTGGCTTGTTCGCAGAATTTTATATATTCTGTATGATAAACAATTCCTCCGGTATCTGTTGAGTCGTAATATATTCTTTTTTGCATTATTTATTCTTTAATCTATAATATTCTATTTTGAAAGTTAAATTTATTTCCTCATGGTCTTTTTTAAAATTTATCGGAAAA
>CAYPHV010000060.1:0-5032 GCA_964410645.1 uncultured Nautiliales bacterium | reverse complement strand
ATATTTTGCAAAAATACGGATTAAATAATTTGGATTTAGTTACAAAGAAAAAAAAATAAATTTTTTAAATACAAAAACAATAAAAAAGGAGAA
This sequence comes from uncultured Nautiliales bacterium, assembly GCA_964410645.1. Lineage (GTDB taxonomy): Bacteria > Campylobacterota > Campylobacteria > Campylobacterales > Nautiliaceae > JALTBU01. The sequence continues at coordinate 4,939 of CAYPHV010000060.1, read as the reverse complement.
ATAAAAAATGAAATTTATAACAGTAGCGGGACCGCCGTCTTCGGGAAAAACATTAGCATTGATTCAATTAATTAAACTTTTAAAAAAAGATAATATAAAAGTTGCAATAGGTAAAATTGATTGTCATCAAACAACAGATGGAAAACTTTTTAGAGAAAAATTAGATATTCCTGTAGTTGTTGGGATTAGTGATTATGTTTGTCCTGATCATTATTATGCAGTAAATGCAGAAGAAATATTTAAATTTGGTGTTTTGCATAATGCAGATATAACTATTGTAGAAACAGCCGGTTTATGTCATAGATGTGCACCTGCTATAAAAGATTGTATGGCAATTGCAGTTGTTGATTGTGTTAGTGGTATTGATACACCTAAAAAAATAGGTCCTATGCTTACAACAGCAGATGTTGTTGTAATTACAAAAGGGGATATGGTTTCTCAAGCAGAAAGGGAAGTTTTTAGAAGCAATGTTTTGGAAGTTAATCCAAATGCAAAAGCAATTGAGTTAAATGGGCTAACAGGGATGGGTGCATTAAATCTCAAAAGATTAGTCTTAAATGCAAAATCAACTCAAACACTTAATGGTATGGAACTTCGACACGATATGCCCTCAGCAGTATGTTCATATTGTGGAGGTGAAACAAGACTTGGTGCTGATTATCAAATGGGTAATGTTATAAAAATGGATATAGAGGAAGTAATATGACAATAGAAGAAATAAAAATCATATCCGGTGTAGATAAAAATGGAAATAGAGAACCTGTAAAAGAGTTGGTAATCAAAAAGGGTGATATTATTATTTTAGCAGGACCTACTGGATCTGGAAAAAGTTTGTTATTATCTGATATTGAACAGTTGGCAAATGGAGATTCACCATCAAAAAGAAAAGTACTTGTAAATGGAGAAAGCATAGATCCTTTGGATATGCAAATAACAGCTTCTCTATCCCAGAATATGCACTTTATAATGGATTTGGATGTAGGCAGTTTTATAAAATTACATGCAAAAAGTAGAAAAATTGAAGATGAAAATATTGTAGAAAAAATGCTAGAGATGGCAAATAGTTTAGCAGGTGAACCTCTAGCAGCTTCATCAAATCTGACATCTTTAAGCGGTGGACAATCAAGAGCCTTGATGATAGCAGATACGGCACTTGTTAGTAATGCTCCTATTGTTTTGGTTGATGAAATTGAAAATGCAGGGATTAATAAAACGAAAGGGATTGAGATATTAGCTGCTGAGGGTAAAATGGTTTTTATAGCTTCACATGATCCAAGCTTAATTGTAACAGCAAAGCAAAGAGTTATTATGAAAAATGGTTCAATGTCTAAACTTATAGTATCAGATAAAATTGAAAGAGAACATCTAAAATATTTTAAAAAGATAGATAGAATTCTTGAAACTTTTAGAGAATATTTAAGACACGGTGGCAAATTAGATGAAAAAACACTTGAAATATTAGAAAATGAAATAGGAATATAAAATGAGTAAAAATAAGATATATATATCGGCGCCTAAGAATGTATATAGAAATATATTTGTAGAATTAAAAAAAATTTGTCCAAATTCAGAAGTATGTAATTATCATTCTAATGAGTTGATATATTTAGAAAAAATTAAAAAAAGAAAAATAAATGAATTGCCTGATATGCTGGTTTCTATGTGTCCCGAAATATTATGGAAGAGAGATTATATAAATGATTCAAATCTTTTTGATAATGAGTATAGATATGACATAGATACTAATTTAGAATCAAAAAAACTTTTGGATGATAAATGGATTTTAAAACCTATTTATATAATACCAATCGTTATATTTTATAACAAAGATATGAAAAATCCTCCACACACATGGAATGATCTGTTAGAGCCTAGATTTAAAGGAAAAATCATTACATCACAAGTAACATCATTTCCAGCTATTCTTTTTAAACAATTTTATAAATATATTTTTGGGCAAAAAGGTGAAGATTTTATTGAAAATAATGTTAAATATTTAGGAGCTCCAATAGATGTAAATAAAGCAGTTTCTAACAAGCAATATGATATTGGAATTACGCTTTTATCTTTTGCTATGTTCTCAAGAAATAATAGCATAGCAATATCTTGGCCAAAAGAAGGAGCACTTCATCTTACACAAGTGATGATAATGAAAAAAGGGTATAGTGAAGAAACTAAAAAAGCAGCTGACTTTTTAGTATCACAAAAAGCTCAAGAAATATTTAGTAAAAATGCTAGTTTTATCCCTGTAATACCAAATGTTGAAATTCCAAAATATTATAAAGAGAACAATACAGCTCTGTTTTGGAAAGGTTGGGATGATTTTATAGCTATGGGTAAAAAATAGAGCTCATCAAATTAACGGGTGTAAATCAATAATCAGGTTTTTTTGGGCAACCCTCCTTAAAATTACCTTAAATCCTCTTTTGTCATTTTATACTTTTTGATATAGCTGTAAAGTGTTTGTTTATGTACACTATCACTTTTAGAGTATTTATTTTTTTGCTTTTATGAATGCTATTCATTATGAAATTAAAGAAAACACCAAATTTGTAAGCAAAGCTTTACACAATATTAGTTGTAAATAACAAAAGAATAAAATATATACTTATTACAAGTGTAGATTCTTTTAAAGGATTTTCGAAAGTTATTAATGCAATATTTCCAAAAACAGAAGTTAGTTATGCATAATTCATCAAATTATAACTATTTAAAAGCGATAAAAGTGGCAAAATTATTCCATCTGAAAATTACTTCAACATCTTTAAATCCTGCAACTTTTAACATCTCTATATTTTCTTCCATTGTGTAAGGGATTAATACGTTTTCAAGCGCTTCTCTTTTTTGGGCTATTTCAAATTCGGAATATTCCTTATTTTTTTTGTAATCATAATAAATATCTATCATAATTTTGTTTAATTTGTTATTTTCAGCGATTAATTTTTCACTCATTAAAAAAATACCGCCTTTGTTTAAAGAATTATATATTTTTTTGATTAGTTTTTCTCTTTTAAGAGGTCTTACAAACTGGATTGTATAATTGGAAATTATCGCCTTGGTTTCGTTTAAATTATAATTTAAAAAGTTGTCTTTGATAAATTTTGCACTGCTTCCGTAAGCCTGTGCTTTATTGTTTGCTCTTTTGATCATTGCGGGCGAGCTGTCAATTCCTGTTAAATTTAATGTGGGTATTTTTTTGCCAAGCTCTATTAAAAAAGTACCCGTGGAACTTCCAAGGTCAATTACCTTATCATTTTCTTTTAAAAAATTTTTTAAAATATCAATTTGAAGATTAAGATTTTCTTTGTAATAGGGGATGCTTCTACCCAGCATATCGTCAAAAACACTTGCTACTTTTTCGTCAAATTCAAATTGTTTTTTAATTGGATTATTAAAAATTTTATCTTTCAATTTGTTTCCTTTATGATATAATTTTTAATAATTTTACTAAAAAAAGGTTTTTTATGAAAGATGCAACTATCGCTTTACATTTGGGATATGAAAAAGATAAAGAAAGAGCAATGCAGGTTCCTATTTATATGAGCACTGCTTTTGAATATGAAAACACTGATCAGGCTGCGAGACTTTTTAATTTAGAAGAAGAGGGGAATATTTATACGAGAATAGACAATCCCACTACAAGAGTTTTTGAAAAAAGAATTGCCGCGTTGGAAAAGGGAGTAGACGCGCTTGCGACCGCCAGCGGAATGGCCGCAATATTTTATTCGCTTTCGAATCTGGTAAAAAAAGGCGATAATATAATTATATCCGATAAATTATACGGCGGGAGTATTACGCTTTCCACCCAGACTCTTAAACGTTTTGGTATAAAGGCTAAATATTTTAATCCTGTCAAACCGGGTATGCTCGAAAAGTTAATAGATGAAAACACAAAACTTATACTTTTTGAAAGTGTGGCGAATCCTGCGCTTACGGTTCCCGACTTTGAAAATATTGTTGATATAGCAAATAAACACGGAATTATTACCATATGTGACAATACATTTCCAACTCCTTACGGAGTGAAACCGATTGAACTGGGTGTTGATATAGTAGTACACAGTGCTAGTAAATATATTGTTGGAAACGGAAGTGCGATAGCCGGATGTATAATTGAAGGAGAAAGCGCAAAGCACAAATTATGCTCAAACAGATATTCTCAGTTTAATACTCCCGATGAAAGTTATCATGGGTTAATTTATACGAAAAAATTTGAAAATCCTTTTATAGCAAGGGCAAGACTTGCACTTCTTAGAGATTTTGGGGCGGTTATTTCCCCTTTTAATTCCTGGCTTTTGATATTGGGGCTTGAAACATTGAATTTAAGAATAAAAGACCAAAGCGATAAGGCTTTAAAAATAGCAAAATTTTTAAAAAATAATCCAAAAATAAAGAAAGTCAATTATCCTCTTTTGCAGGAAGATGACAATTATCCGTTGGCGCGAAAATATTTAAAATTAGCCGGCGGTGTATTAAGCTTTGAGCTTGAGAGCTATGAAGAAGCCAAAAAATTTGTAAGTAAACTGAAAATTTTTTCATTAGTGACCAATATTGCCGATTCGAAATCGCTTGTAACCCACCCGGCAAGTACAACGCATCAGCAGTTAAGCAAAGAAGAATTAATTAATGCGGGGGTTCCGGAAGGACTTATAAGGCTTAGTGTCGGTTTGGAAGATATTGAAGATTTGATAAGTGATTTAAAAGGTGCAATAGATTGAGAAAAGAAATTAAGAAACTTTCTTTAATTCCTTTTATATTGTTTGTTATTTTTTCTTTTATCTTTTTTTTGTTTTTATACGGATATATGAGGTCTTTTTTGAAAAATGAAATAAATACGGCACAAAGAAAAGTTATTACATTAGAAAAAAGTCATTTAAAACGGGATACTGATAAATTTAAAAAAACATTTAATCTGGTATTTGAGAGTGTTTATTCTACA
>CAYPHV010000059.1:0-5505 GCA_964410645.1 uncultured Nautiliales bacterium | reverse complement strand
CCTAAAACCTGTTCCAATTTTGTTCTTCTTCTCTCAAGTATTAATCTTTCTTTTTTTGTTAAAAGATTAACCTGACCACTTTCTTGCATTTTTTCAATAATTTCCAATTTCCTGACTGATTTTTGGATAGTTTTATAATTAGTAAGCATTCCGCCTAACCATCTGTGATTTACGTAAGGCATCCCTGCTCTTTGTGCATGTTCCCTGATCGCATCAGCAGCCTGTTTTTTAGTACCTACAAAAAGAATCGTTTTTCCTTCACTTGCAGCATCTCTTACAATATTATAAACATATTTGATATGTCTTAATGTCTGTTGCAGATCTATAATAAAAATATTTTTTCTAACACCAAAAATATATCTTTTCATTTTTGGATTCCATCTTCTTTTTTGATGGCCAAAATGGACACCACATTCCAATAAATCTTTCATTGTTACATTACACGCCATTGTTTCTCCTTGAATTTATTTAATTTTGGCCGGGTTTAGCCTCCCTCTCCTTTAACACTTTTCAGTGCAACCCTACCAAGGAATAAAGAGGTGAGGATTAAAATGAAATTTTACTATAATTATTTAAAATTTACAATATAAAATTTCCTTATTAAAAAGAATCTAAAAATGGTATAATTCCATAAAAAGGATAAACAATGCCAATGCTTGATAGTTTTTTAGTTGATCACATAAAAATGCCTTCCCCAGGACTTAGAATTGCAAAAAAAATGAAAACTCCAAAAGGAGATGTTATTACTGTTTATGATGTAAGATTTGCAAAGCCTAATAAAGAAATAATTGATGAAAAGGCCATGCATACACTTGAGCATCTTTTTGCAGGATTTATGAGGGACAATTTACCTTCATTTGATATTATAGACATTTCTCCAATGGGATGCAGAACCGGTTTTTATATGAGTATAATAGGCGAACCGAACGACAAAGATGTAATCGATGCATGGAGAAAATCTATGCAAAACATTATTGACACCGATACAATACCTGAAGCCAATATTTATCAATGCGGAAGCTGTTACTTACATTCGCTTGAAGGTGCTAAAAAAGTGGCTAAATATATTCTAAACAGCAATATTGTAATAATGGATAATCAAGAATTATCTCTTAATCCAAAAAATATTAAAAATATTTGCAACGTTAATCCTATGGAAATAAAAATATTGGGAAAATGAAATAATTTTTCCTTTTTTTAAATAATTGTTATAATTCCAAAAAGGTTGCAGAGGCTATAATTATTTATCAAACAATTTTATAGCCCCTGTAACCTCCGTTAAGGAGGTTAAAATGCTTATCTTTACAGACAGACTCCTTAAAGATAAAAATCTTGAAATAAATGAAGCGGAAAAAGAAATTATTTTTTCAACTGTAACGAATAAAAAAATTATGAGATGGCTAAAAACTCATGGATTCCATGAAAGTTTCATTGAGGACATACAAAGTGAAGACCAATCCATTACATATGAAGAAACCGCAATTTTTAAATTAATGATTTTAAAATATATTCGTTTTGATGAAGAAGAAAATTTACTTTATGACGACAGCAATGTTGTTATTATTATAACAAAAGATAAATTTTTTGTATTGGCTGAAGAAAAAGAAATTATTACCGAAATAGCAAAAAAATTTGAAAAAAAATATAAAAACAAAGATTTTTATTATATTACATATTTGATAACAGATATTCTTGTTGACAATACAATGATTATTATTGATGTAATAGATGAAACATTGGAAGATTTGGAAGATTCCATTTTTCATGAAGATATAGAAGAAGACGAATTGCAAAAAAATATTTATTATACCAGAAGAACATTAAACAGAATTACAAAAGTATCCATCCAGTCAAAAGATGTAATTAACAAATCTTATAATAAATTTCCACCTGTTACAAGAAAAAAACTAAAATATGAATTTATTGATATAAACGAACATTTGGCATATTTAATAAATGAATCAAAAACACTTCTTGAAAGAACAGGATATTTACTTAATCTTCATATGGGCATATTATCTACGAGAATGAATAGAGCAATGCAGAGACTTGCGGCAATTTCATTAATATTTTTACCTTTAACATTCGTAGTCGGAAATTATGGTATGAATTTTAAAAATATGCCGGAACTTAGCTGGAAATACGGATATTTATTTACATGGATTCTTAACATATCTCTTGCTATTGGAATTATCCTTTGGTTAAAAAAGAAAAAATGGATTTAAGTTATTAAACCCCGGCTTCTTCTCTTCTTTGCAAGTATTCCCAGTATCTGTCTATTTCCTGTTGAATTTTTTCTATAACCCAGCTGTTTTCCGGTTTAAACAAATGAGAAAATCTTCCTTGTCTGCTTAAATATTCTTCTACCGGAAGTTTATTTTTTGGTTTATATGTAATTGTCAGTTTATGACCGTCTTCTACTTCATAAAGTGGAAACATACAGGTTTCAACTGCTAAATCGGCAATTTCAACAGTATCTTCAGGTTTAAATTTCCATTCGGTTGTACATGGACTTAATGCATTAATAAATGTAGGGCCTGCCGTAGAAATTGCTTTGGAAGCTTTGGTTGTCAAATCTTTCCAGTGTTTGCTGCCGGGAACCGCAGTAGCAACATAAGGACATCCGTGAGCAGCCATAATCATCGTTAAATTTTTTTTCTTATTTTTTTTCCCATAACTTAATTTACCTCTTGGAGACGTAGTGGTATGGGCGCCCATGGGAGTGGCTGAACTTCTTTGAGCCCCTGTATTCATATAGCCTTCATTATCAAGACATACATACAAAAAATCATGGCCTCTTTCAGTTGCACCGCTTAAAGCCTGAAAACCTATATCATATGTTCCACCATCTCCTCCAAATGCCACAAATTTTATCTTTCTGCCTTCATTATAAGATTTCCCTTTTTTACTTAACGCTTTATACATAGCTTCTGCTCCGCTGATTCCAGATGCTGCGTTTTCAAATCCAATATGAAGCCAAGAAACATCCCAGGAAGTATACGGATAAATTGCACTACACACTTCAAGACATCCTGTTGCAGTTGAAATAACCAAATCATCATCAGTCGCATTGACTACTTCTCTTACTATCATACCGTGTCCGCATCCGGGGCATAATCTATGTCCACCTTGAAATTTATCAGGAGTACAGGCAAATTCTCTTAAATTATTTATATTTTTCATTTAAACTCCTTAGTTGAATGATAACTTAGGACCTCTAAGGTTGATAAAACCTTGTAAGTCTGTTACTCTTTTTCCTGCTTTTGCATTTTTATCATTGTCTTTTATTACTTCTAAAATATGATTAGCCGTTATATCCCGTCCGCCAAGTCCGTAAATATAATTGGTCATAACTGCGTTTTGTCCGTTTGCGCTAAGTCCACCGGCTATTTCATTAAATAATGCACCCATAGCACCCATAGGAGCGCTTCTATCAAGTGTGGCTATTGCTTTTACATTTGTTAATTTCTCAGCGATTTCATTATATGGAAACGGTCTAAAACTTCTTGGCATAACTAAACCCGCTTTAATTCCCTCAGCTCTGGCCCTGTCCACTGCAGCCATAGCAGTTTCGTAAGTACTTCCCATAACTACAAGTGCCACATCGGCATCTTCAATTTTATAGCTCTCAACCCTGTTGTATTTTCTATTTGTCAATTTTTCGAATTCCCCGAATACACTATCGATAACCTTAGCAGATTCCAATAACGCTTTATGCTGAGTCGCCTTAAATTCGAAATGCCATTCTTCTTCTGTTTGTGCACCGTATGTTTGAGGATTTTTCGTATCAAGCATTGGATTAATTGGTTTATATTCACCTATAAATTTATATGCAACCTCATCTTGTAAAGGTTCAACCACCTGAACCGTATGCGATACCAAAAATCCATCCTGATTTGTTGTAACAGGAAGTCTAACGTTTTCATTTTCGGCAATTTTAAACGCACACAATGTCAAATCATATGCCTCTTGAGGATTATTGGCAATTAAATGAATCCATCCCGTATCACGCCCAAGATATAAATCTCCATGATCTCCGTGAATATTAAGAGGAGACGCCAAAGCTCTGTTTGCCACCGTCATAACAATAGGAAGTCTCATACCGCTTGCCTGATATAAAACCTCTGTCATTAACGCATATCCCTGACTTGATGTAGCAGTTGCAACTCTTCCGCCCGCCGCAGCCGCACCGACACATGCGCTCATTGCCGAATGTTCGCTTTCAACCATTACAAATTCACCGTCTATATATCCGTTAGCAAGAAAACTTGCATAATTTTGAACTATCGGAGTTGAAGGTGTAATAGGATAAGCTGCCACTACATCCACCTGTGCCTGTCTTAAAGCATGGCTGGCCGCAGTATTGCCGTCCCAAACTTCTTTTGCTTTTAATTTATATTTTTCAGCCATATCTGTTCCTTTTACTTTTTATCTTTTGAAGGCCAATTGTTTAACGCCTCATCTGTTTGTGTAAATTCAGAAAACATTAAAAGTGATTTAACAGGCGTTGGGCAAACATCCACACAAACACCACATCCTTTACATAAATTATAATTAATTCCAATTATTTTAGCTTGTGTTTTGCCTCTTTTATTTACAACATCTTCCACTTGAAAACAGCTATCCGGACAGCTGGCCCAACAAAAATCACAATCTATACATAAATTTCTGTTAAATACTGGTTTTTTAACTCTCCAGTCAGCCACTTTATAATTATACGAATTAAATTTACTTCTTATCTTTTTTTTAGGATCTTCAAATGAAGGCAATACTGCACCCAGTTGAATTTTATCCCATGAAGTCATCATTTCTTTTGGTGTTGCCATAATATCTCCTTATTTTACTTCTTCAAAAGCTCTTTTAATTGCCTTTAAATTCCCTTCTATTATTTTTGGAGGAAATTTTGAGAGAATATCTTTTATTGATACTAAAAAATCTTCAAACGGTAAAATTTTACTTATTTTGATAAATGCACCGAGCATCGGCGTATTGGGAATCGCTCTTCCTATTTCTTCCTGAGAAATTTTGATAGCATCTACTAAATACAATTTTTTACCCTGAAGATGTTTTGCAATTTGTAATAAATCATCTTTATTCATATGCGAAGTTACTATAAAAACAGTGTTATCTGTTGTATTATCTACTATTTCCTTTTGAAAAACAAGCGAAGGGTCAATTACCAAAACAAAATCAGGAACCATCCATTTGGAATGGTCTAAAATAGGCTTATTGTCAATTTTGTCATATGCACTCATCGGAGCACCTCGTTTTTCCGCCCCGTAAACAGAATATGCCTGAACATATTTTCCGGTTCTGGCCATAATATCCGCCAATGCCTTTGCTCCTGTAACAGCTCCCTGCCCCGCACGTGAATGCCATCTGATTTGTAACATATTAATCCTTTTTATTTGTATTTTACCCAAAAACAATTTTAAAGTATTATTAATATAACATACATTTTAAATATTTTTACTATAAAATGAGCCCGTGCTTGATCGAGAATCA
>CAYPHV010000058.1:0-5989 GCA_964410645.1 uncultured Nautiliales bacterium | reverse complement strand
GTTAATATGAAAATAATATAAAAAATATTATAATTATAAAAATTTATTAAGGGGATACAAATGAAAATAAAAACTTTTTTTACAGGAATTGCTGCTATTGTTGTATTAATTTTTAGCGGATGTACACAGATGTATAATTCAAACGAGGTTGATTTACAAAATACAAATTCTCTTTTAACATACAAAACCGGAGTTGTCAAAGACATTAGATTAGTAACAATTAAAGACGATGGAAGCGGAACAATGATAGGCGCTTTGACAGGTACTGTGCTTGGCGGTTTATTTGGAAACGGAAAAGGAAATGTACTGACGACTCTTGGAGGAGGACTGGCAGGGGCCTATGCGGGAACGGAAATTGATAAAGCAAATGCACAGGAACTTTTTATAAAGCTTGATAACGGAAGGCATATTGCGGTTGTTGCAAAAGGGGTAAGCATTCATATAGGAGACAGGGTGAGACTGGTATTAAACGGAAACAAAGTCGTAAGAGTTGAAAAAATATAAATTAAATGGTTGCAATTTATGTAAAATTTATGTAAAATTTTAAAAAACCAAGTATTTAAGGTATCTAAGGATAATTATGGCAAGAAAACCCAGAATAAGCGATGTGGGATTTTATCATATTGTAAACAGAGGCGTGAACAAAAGTGAAGTTTTTCTTGAAAAAGAAGATTATTATAAATTTTTGGAATTAATATCAAAAATAAAACATAATTATAATATCACTTTTCATGCTTTTACTGTATTGCCGGATCATTATCATATTTTAGTTCAAACACATAAAGAAAATTTGAGTGAAGCTATGAGGCTTTTAAATTCAGCCTATGCTGCATGGTATAATTTTAAAAGCGGTAGAGTGGGACATTTGTGGAAAGGCAGATTTGACAGCTTTATGCTTTTTGACGAAAAACATTTTTGGAATATTGTAAAATATATAGAAAGAAACGCGCTTGTATTAAAAATTGTTGATGATATTGAAAAATGGGAATATCAGTCATTGTCTTTGAGACTTAAAAAAACAAAATTTTCAGATATTATAGATGATTCCAAAATCTTTAAAAAACCTTTAAATAAATACATCGAATGGTTAAACAAACCTCTTGAAAAAAATGAAATAAATGAAATATATAAAGAGCCGAAAATAATTGTAGTAGATGGTGAAGTAAAAGTAATCAGAAAAAAACTGCCTGAATTTTTCGAAGAATTTAAAGATAAAAAAGAAGCGATAAAAGCGGCAAAAGCAAATGGATATAAATACAGTGAAATAGCAAGATTTTTGGAAGTTTCCAATGCTTATATTTCTAAACTGGCAAGAAGTTAATCCGTTTTTTGGACGGATTAAAATTTGGGGGCTATAAAATCCGCAAGTTCAAGGAGTCTGTTTGAATATCCGAATTCATTATCATACCATGCAAATACCTTAACATTGTTTTTGTTAACTACCATAGTTGAAAGTCCGTCGATAATGCTTGAATTTGGATTATTTATTAAATCTCTTGAAACTATTTCATCATAAGTGATTTCTAAGATTCCTTTTAAATTAGTGTTCATAGCTTTTTCGAAAGCTTTATTTACTTCTTCCTTTGTTACTTCTTTTTTAAGAACCGCTGAAATATCGGTAATTGCTACGTCAGGTGTGGGAACTCTGATAGCCAGGGCATCCATTTTTCCCTTAAGCTCTGGAATGACTTTTGTGGTTGCAATTGCCGCTCCGGTAGTGGTAGGAATGATATTTTCAGCCGCAGCGCGTCCCCGTCTGTGTTTTCCAGGATTTTTTCTGTCAATTAACGCCTGTGATGAAGTATATGAATGAATTGTTGTAACAAGTGAACTTTCAATCCCAAAATTGTCATGTAAAACTTTGATTGCAGGGGCAAGAGAATTTGTAGTGCAGGATGCATTTGAAATTACGTCGTGTTTAGCCGGATCAAACCAGTCTTGATTTACTCCCAAAACAACTGTAAGTTCGGCATCTTTACTAGGTGCTGATATAAGTACTTTTTTTGCACCTGCGGTTAAATGTTTGGCTGCGTCGTCTCTTTTTGTAAAATGACCTGTGCATTCCAACACTATGTCAATATTAAGTTCTTTCCACGGAAGTTTTTCAGGATCTCTTCCTGTAACCAATTTTATTTCCTGATTGCCGATTTTTAGAGTATCGTCCGTATAGCCTATTTCTGCCGGAAATCTTCCATGAACTGAATCGTATTTAAGCATATATGCCAAATCCGCTGCTGTTCCTCTTCCTCCGTTTGCCGCAACTATTTCTATATTTTCGGGTTTGTTTTCAATGTAATGCCAAAGAACCATTTTCCCAATTCTTCCAAGGCCGTTTATCGCAACTCTTTTTTTGCCCATAGTATCTCCTTTTTTTAAAATTATATCATTTTAATAGAGCGGAAAATTAGTTTGTGCATATTTTTGTTTTGCGTTTACTTGAATAATTTCTCCTTCCCACGGTTTTAAGGTATTTTTAAATGTATATGCCGTGAGTTTGTTTCCGTAAACACAACCTGTGTCAATTCCGATTGAAAATTTGTTTTTTTTGGGCTTTTTAAAAGGATTATGCCCGTATATGGCAAATCCTTCATGTCCGTTATAAACATCAGCCCAGTATTTTGCTTTTGGATTATTGTGCTTAAGTGGCAGAAATTTGCCGTTTTCATCTACATCTCTTAAAAACAGAAGCAGAGTCATTATGTTAAGCGGGGGATTGGATAAATAAATTTTGTTTGTTATGCCGGCGTGAACGATAATAAGTTTATTTAATTTTAAGAAAAAAGGCATAGATTCTATAAAATCAAAATCTTTATTTTTTAATTTTGAATATACTTTTTGCTGGTTTTTATCTAAATTTACTTTTCTTCCCCAGTGTTTTCTTATGTGCTTATATTCATGATTTCCCATTATACTGAAAATACGGTTTTTTCTTGCATATCTTAAAGCTTCAACAGGATAAGGGCCTTTGTCTAGAATATCTCCGACACTTATTTCAAAGGAATTTTCAGGTATCATTTTTCTAAGTTTTTCCCATTCTTCTAAGCAACCATGCACATCTCCATAAATTACATAATGCATTTTTATCCTTGGCTTTTGTTTAAATATATATACCCTCTGACTTTTGGGGGGATTTTGGATATTCTCATTTTTTCTTTAAATTTTTTGTCAAGTTTTGTTTTTATAAAAGGCGCAATAAAAATTTGATTTTCATTTGAATCAATGGCGATTTTTCCCTGTATAACGCAGGAAAAATTTTGTTTTATAACTTCATCTCTTTGATGCTTTGTAAGCAAAACTCCAAGTTTTTTTGAAATTATATCTGTTTTTTTTATATCTATCAAAGGATTTTCTTTGTCAAAATAAAAAAGCTCTTTTTTTTTGGTCCAGTTTTCTTTTAATAAAAGATTTTTATCAACACTCAAATATTCAAAGCTTTTCTTAACTCCTTTTGAAAAAATTTTGATAAATTCGCCCGCAAATTTGTGTCTTATGTAATTTCTTTTATAATTTATATCATCATTCGATTCGTCATAAAAATATTTGATTTTGTTTATATTCAGATATTCTAATATTTCATTTCTTGTTTTGTTGTAAAAAGGTCTATATATTTTATAAAAATCCCTTTTTTCCTTTTCATTCATGGCAATCAGTTCATTAAGTCCCGCACCTTTACCAAGCTGCATTAAAAACCATTCAAATCTGTCGTTTAACTGATGGGCTAAAATAAGATTTTCATAATTATATGTTTTTATAATTTCCTCAAAAAACCTGTATCTGCAATCTCTTGCCTCTTTTTCACTGAATTTTTCCAGGAAACAGTCTTTTACATAAATTTTTTTATTATATTTTTGGGCCAGTTCTTTTGCATATGCAACCTCTTCTACGCTTTGAGCTCTTGTATGGTAATTTACAATGGCAATATCAAAAGGAATGTTTCTTTCAAGCATATAAAAAAACAGAGCCGTAGAATCAACTCCCCCTGAAAACGCCAAAAGGTTATTTTGTAATTTTTCCAATTAATTCTTCTCCTGCTAGTTCTTTAATTTTTGTATTTATTAGATTTCCAATTTCAAGATTTTCTATTTCGCTTTCATTAATCAATATATCCCCGTCAACATCAGGTGTCCAGAGTTTTGGACGGACGCTGTAAAAAAGACCATCCGGAGTAGGTCCGTCAACATAGCATTTGCAGGTTCTGCCTATATATTTTTTAAGGGAATTTATAGTTGTCTCTTTTACAATTTGTTCTATTTTCTTTAATCTTTTTTCAATAATTTCTGGAGGAATTTTATCTTTTCTTTTAAATGCTGCCGTGTCTTCTTCATCCGAATATGCAAATATGTTTACCCTGTCAAAATTATATTCTTTTAAAAACTGCTTTAACTTTTCAAAATCTTTCTCGCTTTCTCCCGGATGTCCTATAATTACGGAAGTTCTTACGAATGAAAATTCTTTTCTCATTTCTTTTAAAAGGGATTTTAATTTTTCAACGCTTCCGCCTCTTTTCATTATTTTAAGCATTCTTTCGCTTATATGCTGAATCGGAAAATCAAAATAGTTTTCCACTACATTTGAATCGAAAATTCTGTTTATCAGTTTTTTGGTGGCTGTAGCGGGGTAAAGATATAAAATTCTAACGGTTATCCCTTTTATTTTATCAATCTCATCAATAAGTCTGATTAAACCGTCTTTTATTCCAAAATCTTTTAAGTACGAACTGCTGTCCTGGCTTGCAAGTGAAAAATCCCTGAAACCTCTTTTTTTTAATCTTTTTATCTCATCAATTATTTCTTCAACGGGGCGGGATTGCAATTTTCCTTTGAAATTTGGAATGGCACAAAAAGCGCATTTTTGATTACATCCCTCACTGAGTTTTATATAGGCGTGATAACTGCTGCCTGTTATAATTCTTTCTTCATTATGAATTAAAAACACTCTATTGCTGAACTGAGATTTTTTTTCTTTGATTAATTCATCTATTTTATTAAAATCACCAACGCCGCTCCATATGTCAACCTCGGGTATTTCTTTTGGCAAAATGTCTTTGTATCTTTCGCTGAGGCATCCGGTAACCGCTAAAAGGGCGTTTTCTTTTTTTTGCTTGGCTAAACTTAAAATTGTTTCAATTGACTCTTCTTTTGCCGCTTCTATAAATCCGCATGTATTTACTATAATAACATCCGCTTCGTTTGGATTGTCAATTAGTTTATAATTTTTTAGTTTTGCAAGCATTACTTCTGAATCTATTAAGTTTTTTACACATCCAAGAGACGCCAAATACAGTTTTTTCAAATCTGTCCTTTTTTAATTTATTGTATCAAAGTGATATAATTAAATCAATAAAAATTAACAAAAGGTTAAGATTGAATAAATCGGGGTTAATCATAGGGCTTGTTTTGACGATTATAGGAATATATTTTATAGACAGGAATATTTTAATTTCGTTTGAACTTAATCAAAGCAAATGGTTTGGAAGATATGTTTTTTTCGGCGCTTTTAATATTTTTGCTTTTTGGATTTTGTGGGTTTTTTACAAAAAATTCAGCGGTATTTGGAAAATTACAATGCCTTTACTTTTTGGAGTAACAGTTTTGTTTATAGGAATAAAACTTGCGTAAACTTCTATTTTTTTAGTTTTTGTGATTCTTAATTTTTTGTATTCCGCTTGGTTTCAATTGGTAATAGATTTGAGAATGGATGAGTGCAAAAAATTGATTTTTATAAATATAATACAAACGATTGCAGTGGAAATTATAATGTTCAAAAGATTTGCAATAACTATTGGTAAACTTCAATAAACGGATGTCTGATTATTCCTAGCATTAAAATAAATAAAGCTGTGAAATGTATAAAAGTTCACATTGAATGGAATGTGATAAATCCAGTTAATCCTGTTCAAGAAAATAATTTAATTGATAATTTTATCGTGCGTCTATATCAATATAAAGTGATTAAAAATGAATAATAAAAAGTTAATTTTATGAATGGT
>CAYPHV010000057.1:0-5992 GCA_964410645.1 uncultured Nautiliales bacterium | reverse complement strand
TTTTTCCTTATGAAAACTTATATCCCCAAAAAGGGATAAAAATTAAGGTTTTACCAATTCTACGAATTTTGTTTTACCGTTTACAATTTTTTCAACAACTGCAGGTTTATTAACAGTATTTCCTGTTTTTGGATTAATTGTCAAAAATCCTGTGATTGCTTCTAAATGTTTAGAATGTCTTATCGCATTGTTTATACATTGTTTAAACTGTAAATGATTTTTTGTATTTGCAGGTGTATCACATTCCTTAATACCGTTATAAATTAGTAAATATCCGTCAGCTCCTGTTGCTGCAAATGCACTTGGAACTCTGTGGTATTTTGCTTCAAATGCTTTAATAAATTTAGTAGAAAGAGGTGTCGGAGCTTTTACGGCATCGAAATGATCAGTATACATAACTCCGTTTGCGGCTTTTCCGGCTAATTTTTTAAGAAGTCCTGGATCTGCAATACCGTCTCCACCCATAACTGTCGCGCTTACTCCCACAGCCCTTAACTGTCTTAAAAACAGTCCTGCTTCAGGTACATAAAAAGGAATATAAATAAATTCAGGTTTTATTCTTTTTATCTGTGCAACCTGTGCGTTAAAATCTTTTTCCCCGGTATTTATAAACAGTTTTTTAAGAATTTTTCCTCCGCCTTTTTTATAAGTTTTTTCAAAAGCTTTTGCAAGACCGACTGAATAATCCTGTTTCATGTCAATTACCATTATAGCATTTTTAAACCCGTGTTCAAGTGCATATTTAGCCGCTACAGTTCCTTGAAAATCATCTGTAAAACAGGTACGGGTTAAATATTTACTGCCTTTTGTAACCCTTGGATTTGTTGCAATCTGGGTAACTGTAGGCGTTTTAGTGGCTCCTGCAAATCTTTTAACAGCCAAAGCCGTTGAACTCGCAAGCGGCCCTTCAATAGCAGCTACTTTTTCACCGCTTACAAGCCTTTTATACCCATTTACTGTTTGAATTTTATCAAACTGATTATCAACTACAACAAGTTTAATTGTATCCCCATTAGGAAGTTTATTTTTTTTAGAATAAATTAGATTAATACCATCAAGTGCTTTTTGACCAAAAGCCGCAATAGGACCTGTTAAAGGCTGCAGAATACCCACTTTAATCTCTTTTGCAAAAAGAGTTGATGCAACCAATGCGCTGATTCCAAAAACTAACAATTTCTTTTTCATTTAATCTCCTTTTATGTTAAAATTTCCTTAATTATATCAAAAAATAACAAACTAATAACAAATTAAAGGAATTACATGATAAATTTAAAATTACTTGAAAAAGATTTCGATAATATAACAAACAGACTAAAATTAAAAGGGGTTAACGAAAGCATCCTAGAAACAATAAAAAATCTGTTTGCTAAAAAAAGAGAACTAAAAACCGCCCTTGACAAACTGCTTGAAAAGAAAAACAGGCTTTCAAAACAAATCGGCACACTAATGAAAAACGACCAGCCGGAAGATGCCGAAAATTTAAAAAAAGAAGTGGCATTTTTAAAAGAAGATATAGAAAAATTAAACACAAAGTTAAAAGAAATTGAAGAAGAATTAGCTCAAAAGGCGATGATTATTCCCAATATTCCCGATGACGATGTTCCGGTGGGAATTGATGAAAATTACAATGTTGAAATTAAAAAATGGGGTAAAATTCCCACATTTGATTTTGAAATAAAATCACACGACGAACTGGGAGAAAAACTGGGCTGGCTGGATTTTGTAAAAGGGGTAAAACTTGCAAAAAGCCGTTTTACAGTGATGAAAAAAGATGCCGCAAAAATAGAAAGAGCGTTAATTAATTTCTTCCTTGATCACAACAAAGAATACGGATTCGAGGAAGTTTATGTGCCTTTTATAGTAAATAAACAGACTATGACGGCAACCGGACAGCTTCCTAAATTTGAAGATGACTTATTTAAAATAAAAGGGGAAGAACTCTATTTAATCCCAACAGCTGAAGTACCTTTAACCAATCTTTTCAGGGATGAAATTATTGCCGATTTAAGCAAGCCGATCAAGCTTACGGCATATACTCCCTGTTTTAGAAAAGAAGCCGGAAGTTACGGAAAAGACACCAAAGGAATAATCAGACAGCACCAGTTTGACAAAGTTGAACTCGTAGCAATAACCCGCCCGGAAGAAAGCGATAAAATGTTTGAAGAAATGGTAAAATGTGCAAGCAAAGCTTTGGAAAAACTGGAACTGCCTTACAGACAGGTAATGCTCTGCAGCGGCGATCTGGGATTCAGTGCTGCTAAAACAATTGATTTGGAAGTCTGGATACCTTCTCAAAATAAATACAGAGAAATAAGTTCCGTTTCAAATACAAGAGATTTTCAGGCAAGACGCGGGAAAATAAGATATAAAGACGGTAAAAAAAATAAATTTGCCAATACACTAAACGGAAGCAGCCTGGCGGTAGGCAGAACACTTGTCGCTATAATGGAAAATTACCAGACAAGGAACGGAAAAATTAAAATACCTGAAGTTTTAAAAAAATATTTATAAAACTGTAAATAATAACACAGTAAAGGAATTATGTGGCTGAAGAGGAAAATGTAATAATTATAAAAAAAAATAAAAAAAAATTTCTCATTATAATAGGCCTTTTACTGATTATTGTAATAATGCTTCTTTTACTATTTGTTGTTGTTAAAAAAAGAATGGAAAACAAAGTACCCAATATTAACATAAACAATATTGCAAAAAAACTTGAAAAAAAAGAAATTCCAAAAGATGAATTAAAAATTTTAATCAAAAAAGCAAATATTTTATATAAAAGAGGTAAAAAACAGGCGGCTTTAAGACTGTTGGAAAAAATTTCAAATTATTCCGAAGCTCTTTCATTATACAATTTAGGCGTCATAAAATTACAGGAAAAAGATTACAAAAACGCACTAAAATATTTCCAAAAAGCTATTGAAAATCATCATTCAGCAGCTTTAAGCGCCATTAATGCAGTCTATGCCTCTTTAATGCTAAAAAATAAAAAACTTTTCAATTATTATAAGAATCTGGCTTATTTATATTTGCCCGAACTTGCTAAAAATAAAAATTATCCTTATTATTACGCACTGGTTATGTATTATAACGGATATGAATATGAAAGCATACCGGCACTTCAAATACCTACGGATTATGATTATGACAGTTCCGAACTTCTATCCTCTGTATACGAATACCTGGGCGATCCTCTGGATGCGCAAAATTATGAAAAAAATCCTCTTTATAAAGGCTTAGAGCTTGCACAAATTGGAGAATATCAGCTGGCAAAACAAAATCTTTTGAACACTTCTTCTAATACAGGACAATTTGCTCTTGGTCTGGTTGAACTGAAACTGCATCAGTATAAAGATGCAAGCCTAATCATAAAACAGTATCAAAATAATAATTTATATCCTATTGATATATTTTTAAAACCGTCTCTTTTTGATGTAAAAACAGCTCAAAAAGAATTCAAAAAGAATTTTCTAACCAATAAAATATCGTTTTATGACCTGTTTTTTTATTATGCACCGTATAAAGTGCTGAATATGAATCAGACGATAGAATTTTTGCAAAAAGGAATTTCCGGAATTCCTCTGGGAGCCATTGAAGAATCCCAAAACGCCCTTTCAAAAAGCGCTTTTTATTCAAAACTCAATTTACAAATTACAAAAGCCATAAGACTGGCCCTTAACGGCCATATTTTTTTAGCAAACAAGGCTTTTAAAAAACTTTATAAAAAAAGAAAAAATTCTTATATTGTCAATTATAATTTAGCACTCACTTATGCCCAACTGGGTGAGTATAAAAATGCATATTTCCATTTTTTAAAAGCATATCATTTAAACCCGAACGACCTCAAAAGCGGAATTTTAGCCCTTTATGCCGCAGAAAAAGAAAATATCAGAAATCCGTATCTGGTAGCATCAATAAAAGAAGACTTAAATACAAATACAAAACTTGCTGCGGCAATGCTCAGTATTTATACCGACAATACAATAAAAATGGCTGATTTTATTCAAAATCCCACTAACAGTAATAAACCTTTATATCTAATTACAAGTCTAACAATAAAAGCTGTTTTCAACAAAAATTTTACATATGAAGCCTCAAAGCTAAAAAACATTTTTGAAAAAGATTTAATAAGCAATCTTTTATATTTTTATGCCCAAAACAGACATTTGCCCGTTAATAAAATTGCTGAAAATTATCATCCTTATTTTTATACTTTATTACCCAATCTAAATGAATTTTATTATGGTGCCGAAATTGCAAGGGAATGGTTTTTTGATTTTGCAAGAATTTCCGGTCTGACGGAAAAAGTTAGAATGCTTTTAATAAAAAAAGCGAAAAAAGAAAATTTTGACATTATACCGATTCTTCAAAGATTGGCTTTTGCGGATATTTATACCAAACATTTTGAAGAAGCTTACACTATTTATAACGATTTGATCAATAATAAAAATTTAACAAATTCAAAAGCTTTTTTTTATGGAGGTGTAGCGGCAATAGGAGCCGGGCATCATGCCAATGCCGTCGCTTTAATGGAACTTGCAAAACTTAAAAACCCGTTTTTTTATGAGGCAAGATATGCCCTTGGACTTTTATGGCAGGAAGAGGGAAATTTAAATGCGGCCTCCATTCAATACTCAAAAATAGCTTACGGGTTTAACAGTAAATTTTTTGATTTTAATATCAAACCTCCAAAGCAATAAAAACAAATATTTTTAAAATTAATGATTTTTTAATGATTTTTCTTATATAATACTAATAAAAAAGGATTTAAATGAAATTTTCATCCAAAGATTTTGGTTCCAACGCAAACAAAATTTACGAAACCATAAATACAAAAGAACGTTCAAACCCAATTGAAAATATTAATGTTTTTGTAAAAAGAACTTACCAGCTTTTAGCCGGAAGTCTGGTTGCAGGCGCGGTGGGAGCTTATGTGGGAATGGGCTTTGTTACAAATATGATTAACCCGGTTAGCGGAGGTTTGACTTTTACATATTGGGGCGCTGTAATACTTGAATTTATTTTATTATTCGGATTAATGGCGGCTAAGAAAAAGGCTCCTCTTAATTTAATCCTGCTTTTCGCATTTACTTTTATGACAGGATTCACCCTCGCCCCTACTCTTGCCATGTATATCGCCGCTAATATGGGATATGTGATAGGGGAAGCGTTTTTATTGACAGCCGTAGCATTTGGAGGCCTTACAATTTTTGCCATGAATACAAAAAGAAATTTTACAACAATGGGAAAAATGCTTTTTATTTCTTTAATAATATTGATTGTAGCAAGTTTAATTAATATTTTTTTACATTTGCCGCTTCTTCAATTAGTTATTGCAAGTGTCGGCTCAATAGTTTTTAGCTTTTTTATTCTTTATGATACTCAAAATCTTATAAGAGGAAATGTAGACAATGAAGTAGAGGCGGCAGTCGCGCTTTATCTTGATTTTCTAAACCTTTTTATTTCGCTGCTTGAAATTTTAGGCGTTTTCAACCGTGAAAAATGATATTCCGTTTAGAAGTATTGATGCAAATTTTAACAGGTTCAAAGAAGGCATAAGAGTAGTTGAAGATATTTTAAGATACGAATTTTCTTCACCTATTGCCAAAAAATTAAAAGATTTAAGACATATAACTCTTCCAGACTATGAAGAAATCATAAAACACAGGGATTCATTAAACGATATTTTAAAACCTTCCACCGAAGACGAATTAAAAAGAGATAATTTAAAAGCGGTTATTATCGCAAATTTAAAAAGAAGCGAGGAGAGTGCGAGAGTTTTGGAAGAACTTTATAAATTAATCAGCATAAAAACGTCAGAGGAATTTAAAAATGCAAGATATTTATTGTATAATTTTGAAAAAGAAATACTTTTTTTAATGGAAAAGCATGATTAATCTTTCCGGCAAAAAGGGGATATGGCTCAGCTGGTAGAGCACTACGCTGGCAGCGTAGGGGTCACGGGTTCAAGTCCCGTTATCTCCACCAA
>CAYPHV010000056.1:0-6747 GCA_964410645.1 uncultured Nautiliales bacterium | reverse complement strand
AAATTTAATATTGTCATGTGTTGTAAACAAAGACTATTCCCTGCATCCAAAAGTTGTTCCGCCGTCAATTATTATACTCTGTCCTGTTATCCAGCCTGCTTCTTCGGAACATAAAAAATATGCCGCCCCGGCTAAATCAGTTGCTTTTCCCATTCTGTTAAGCGGAGAAATTTTTTCAACCTCATTTTTAATCTGTTCATAATTAGGGAAAGCCCTCAGGGCATCCGTATCAATAGGGCCGCCGCTGATAGCATTTACTCTTATATTGAATTTACCGAGTTCACATGCGGCATATTTTACCATAGTTTCTACTGCGGCTTTACTTGCTCCGTGTCCTGCATAATTAGGGGTATAAACCAAATTTCCGGTGGAGCTTAACGAGAGTATAACACCGCCGTTTGTTTTTTGCATTCTTTTAGCGGCTTCCTGGGCACCTACCACAAAAGCGTTTACAGTTGCCGTAAATATATTGCAAATTCCTTTTGGTTTAAGCCTCATAAACGGTCCAAATCCTCCGACGACAGATCTTCCACTGATAATTGCGTTAGATATAAAAAAATCTATTCTTTCAAAATCCTGATCAATAAGCTGAAATAATTCTTTATATGTATCAGGTTCGAGTATATTCAAATAATAAGCTTTTGCTTTTATACCGTATTTTTCTTTCCATTCTTTTGCCAAATTTTCCGCTAATTCTTTATTTGAATGATATGTAAATGCAATATTTATTTTTTCTTTTGCAAACCTCTGCGCAATTGCATTTCCTATTCCTCTTGTTGCACCGCTTATAACTAATGTTTTATTTTTCATATTTCGCCTTAATTATATATATTTTTTTAAAACTTCTTTTATTCTTTTTTTATTTTCCAAACTTGGCTGTACTAATGGAAGTCTATATTCCAAAGTAGGCAATAATCCGGCTTCAAACATTGCATATTTAATTGGAATCGGATTACTTTCGACAAACATAATTTTATTAATATCATATAATTCTTCACTGATTTCCCTGGCTTTTAAAAAATTGCCCCTGAGGGCTTCATGGATAAGCTTTGAAACTTTATGGGGCAATAAATTTGAAGTTACGCTTACACAGCCCTTTCCGCCTGTTGCTACAATAGAATAATTAATGGCATCTTCGCCGCTTAAAACACTTATCGGACATTTTGAACAAAGCGCCACAACATTTTCAACTTTCCCTGTCGCATCTTTTATAGCTACAATATTTTCCACATCATTAAATAGTTTTATAGCTGTTTGATTTTCGATATTACTGCAAGTTCTGCCGGGTACATTATATAATACAACCGGAATGGAAATAGAATTTGCAATAGTTTTAAAATGTTCATAAAGACCTTTTTGGGTCGGCTTGTTATAATAAGGAGTTACACTTAAAATTGCGTCAGCTCCGGTTTTTTCGGCAAATTTTGCCAAATCAACGGCTTCATGGGTAGAGTTGCTACCGGCACCTGCCAATACTTTTGAATTGGTACCTTTGCAGACTTCAACGGCAACTTCAATGCATTTTTTATGTTCGTTATGTGTTAATGTGGCGCTTTCACCTGTAGTTCCAACGGGCACAACCCAGTCTATCCCATTATCTATTTGCCTCTTAATCAATTTAGCATACGTTTCTTCATCAACTTTGTTATTTTTAAACGGAGTGATTAAAGCGGTCATTGCACCTTGCATTTTTTTTCCTTTTTTACGAAATTATATCACAACTATTCATATCTTAATGTTTCAAGTACATCAGTTTTAGCCGCTTTTTTAGCAGGATATACACTGGCAAATAATACAATGATAAAAGCTCCTATATTGATAATAGAAAAATCTGTAAAACTTAAATTAACCGGGAGTTTGCTAATGCCGTATACGTCAGCCGGTAATTTTACAATATCAAAATTTTTAAGAAGCCAGATTCCAAAAAGGCCCAGGACAGAACCGCAAAAAATTGAAATAACTCCTATAATTATCCCAAGTTTTAAAAATATCATCTTTATTTCTTTTTTTGTAGCCCCAAAACCCATCATTAACGCAATTTCTTTTCTTTTACTCATTATCATCATAAGAAGTGAACTGATTATATTAAGGGCGGCAACTATTACAATTAGCATTAAAACCAAAAACAACGCCCTTTTCTCCATTTTTAAAGCTGCAAAAAAATTACCGTTTTGCTGCCACCATCCCACTATCCCCATTCCGGAGGGCAGTATTTTTTTTATTTTTTCAATATCATCAAAAGGATGGGGGCTATATATATGAATACCGCTGTAATAATTTTGGTGCAATATCTTTTTAAGACCCTTAATGTTCATATAGGCGATTCCCTTATCGTACGCCACAAGACCGCTTTTGAAAAAAGAGATAATTTTTACTTTTTTTATCAAAGGCATAACGCCAAATCCAAAAGGTGAAAATTTGGAAAAAATCATTATAACTTTTTCATTTTTTCCTATTCCCAAATTATCAAAAAGAGTTTTGCCCACTATTACGTCAAAAGATCCTGGGTTTTTAATATTTTTTATTGCGTTTTTAAAAATATAATTAATTTTTGCTTCTTTCTCGAAATTAACGCCATAAAGCAAAACACCGTTTAAAGAATTTCTTTGAATTACCGCACCCGATTCTATATATGGAGAATATTTAAAGATAGGAAAATGTTTTTTTAATAATTTAAGAGTATTGTTATCCACTTTGACCAAAGAAGAATACACGGTAATGGGATAATTCATAACTTTAAGTTTTTTTTCAAATTCCCTGTCCATTCCGTTCATAATACCCATAGCAATAATAAGTGTGGCAACACCTGTCATTATTCCTAAAAACGCAAGAAAAAAACTGACATATATAAACGGATGCTTTTTATCAAATCTTAAATATTTTTTAATAATAAAATTGACAAATTTTGTATTCATTTCTAAAATTTAGGACTTTTTCCGCAACAGTCTTTATATTTTTTACCACTTCCGCAAGGACACGGGTCATTTCTTTTGGGCTTTTTCTTGGGGCTTATTTCTTTTAATGTTTTTGTTTTGCATTCAAGCCCTTTTAAAATATCGTTTATATTTCTATTTTGCATACTTTTTGGAATTTCAGGAATATCTTTAAAAATTTCTTCTACATTTTTACCTTCGAGCGATTTTAAAAACGCTGCAATATCTTCATCTGATTCCTGATTTTCATACTTAATTTCCAATGTATTAAATATTTTTAAACTTTCAACTTTAATTCTTTCAATAAGTTCCTCAAACAATTGAAAACTTTCTTTTTTATATTCCACTAACGGATCTTTTTGATTATATCCTCTAAGCCCTATTCCTGTTTTTAGAATATCCATCATATATAAATGATCTCTCCAGCTTTCGTCCAATACCTGTAAAAATACCTGTTTAAAAATTTTGTTTTTTTCTTCTTTTGCCGCATCTTTAAATTTTTCGTTTATATGCTCTTTAATTTTTTCAATCAAATAAGTTCTTAATTCGTCATAATCTTTTTTAAGTTCATTGTCTTTAAAATCTATTCCTATATATTCTTCCAAAATTGGGCCCAATTTTGAAGTATCAATATCATCTTTTGTCATACCCAAAATAATATCACCTGCTCCTAAAATATAATCAACAAAATCTTCAAGCATTTCATTGATTTTTATTTGAATATCATAATCCGGATTTAACAATTGATCTCTAAATTTATAAATTACTTTTCTTTGCTCATTTGCAACATCATCATATTTCAATATATGCTTTCTTGCTTCGAAGTGCATACTTTCAACTTTTTTTTGAGCTTTTTCAATAGAACGGGTTACAATTTTACTGTCAATATGCTCCCCTTTTTCAATGCCAAGCCTTTCCATAATATTTTTAATTCTGTGACTTCCGAATATTCTTAACAAATCATCTTCCAAAGAAAGAAAAAACTGGCTTTCCCCCAAATCTCCCTGACGTCCGGAACGGCCTCTTAACTGATTGTCTATCCTTCTGCTTTCATGTCTTTCAGTACCTATAATATAGAGTCCGCCTATTTTTTTTATTTCATTGTCTATTTTAATATCAACGCCCCGTCCGGCCATATTTGTAGCAACTGTCACAGCTTTTTTCATACCGGCTTTTGCAATAATTTCAGCCTCTTTTTCATGATACTTTGCATTAAGAACGGTATGCGGAATTTTTTCTTTTTTCAACAGTCTGCTTAAATACTCACTTTTTTCAACACTTGTTGTTCCTATTAAAACCGGCTGATTTTTTTTATGCAATTCTTTTATTTTTTTGACAACTGCATCAAATTTTTCTTCCGCGGTTTTAAACACCAAATCATTTTTATCCAATCTTACCACAGGCTTGTTTGTAGGAATGGAAATAACTTCAAGTCCGTAAATTTCCAAAAACTCCGTTGCTTCTGTCTGGGCTGTTCCGGTCATTCCTGCAAGTTTGTCATAAAGCCTAAAATAATTTTGATAGGTAATTTCAGCAAATGTTTGAGATTCTTCCTGAATATCAACGCCTTCTTTGGCTTCCAAAGCTTGATGAAGACCTTCGCTAAATCTTCTACCTTCGGAAATTCTGCCTGTAAATTCATCGACAATTAAAACTTCGCCTTTTCTAAGAATATAATCTTTCCCGTTTTGAAACAGATAATTGGCTTTTAAAGCCTGATCAAGATGATGGGCAAGTATTGCATTTTCAGGAGTATACAAATTTTCTACACCGAAAAGTTTTTCTGCCTGTGTCAGTCCTTCTTCATTTAGCAAAACGATTCTGTCTTTTTCATCTACGGTAAAATGCTTATCTTTTACAAGTTGTTTAGCTACTTTATTAGCCAAAATATAATTTTCTTCTCTTTTGCTTGCCGGACCTGAAATAATAAGAGGCGTTCTTGCTTCATCTATTAAAATAGAATCGACTTCATCAACAATAGAAAAATAATGCCCTCTTTGAACTTTGCTATCTGTATCAAAAGCCATATTATCTCTTAAATAATCGAATCCAAGTTCGGTATTTGTGGCATATGTAATATCACACTCATAAGCTTTTTTTCTTTCATAATCCTCCATACCGCCTATAACTATTCCGGTGGTATATCCAAAAAACGAATAAAGTCTGCCCATATCTGTTGCATCTCTTTTTGCCAAATAATCATTGACAGTAACTACATGAACACCTTTTCCAAGCATTGCATTCAAAATAACTGGCAATGTGGCTACAAGGGTTTTCCCTTCACCCGTTTTCATTTCGGCGATTCTGCCTTCATGCAAAACCATTGCACCCATTAACTGCACATCAAAAGGCCTCAGCCCCAAAACCCTTTTGCTGCCTTCTCTGACAATTGCAAATACATCATTTAAATATTCATTTAAAGTTTCCTGCTCATCAGAGCCGTTTTGAACTTTTTTTAATACATTTTCTTTAATATTGTTCAGTTTATTTTTTAGTTCGGCATCGCTTAATTTTTTATATTTATCCTCAAGTGCGTTAATATCAAGCACTCTTTTTTGATACCGTTTGAGTTCTCTGTCGTTTCTCGTCCCGAAAATTTTCCTAAATACGCTTTTTACCATTCTTAAAGGCCTTTAAAAGTTTTTTGATATAATAACATATTCTAATTAAATTAAAAATGAACACGGAGAACAATTAATGAAAAAAATGATTTCATTTTTACTTTTTACTTATTTATTTGCTTTAAATTTACCGCATAATTTTAGCGCCGCTTTTATTCAAACCATTAATAATAACGGACAAAAAATAATATATAAAGGTAAAATTTTTTATAAAGATTCAAACATTTTTTGGAAATATATTTATCCTGTAGAAAAAAACATTTGGATAAATGATAAAATTTATATTTATGAGCCGGATTTACAGCAGATTACCATATCCAAAAGACCCAAATTTACTTTGCAGAATATAATCAAAAACGCAAAAAAACTTAAGAAAAATGAATATGAAACAGAAATAAACAGAAAAAAAGTTTATTTTATATATGAAAAATCTTTAAAAAAACTTTGGTATAAGGATGATGTGGGCAACCTGATAACCGTCCGTTTTTTCAATCAGTCAAATAAACAAACAGACAATTTACTTTTTATACCCAAATATCCCAAAAATATTGATATTATATATCAAAGGTAATGTTTGCTTATTTCTTTTATTTTTTCATAAATTTTTCTAAAATCCGCGCTGTAAACCCGTGTTTTAAAAATCGTACTCATCATATTCGTATCTCTTTTGAATCTTGGAACTAAATGCAAATGTATGTGTTCTGGCATTCCGGCTCCTGCGTCAAACCCTATATTCCACCCCATATTAATCCCATCCGCTCCGAAATCTTTTAAAATTCGACATCCGTTTTTTGCCAATATCGCTATATGGGCGGCATCTTCATCACTTAAATCTTCATAATTTCCAATATGCCTATTCGGAATTATCATAAAATGCCCCGGATTATATGGAAACTTATTCATTACAAAAATACAGGTTTTATCTCTGTAAAAAACTTTGTTTTCGTCATCATATTCCATAGAGTTTACAATGTCACAAAAAACACAACTACTCTTAGGTAATTTATTCTTAATATGATATTCCCTTCTCCAGGGAGCATATAATCTATCCATAAATATTGCCTTTTAATAATAGTTTTTTATTTATATTAAAAATCTCTTTTTTAATTAACATAATAATGTTACCCTTTATTTACTAGCCCTATTTTATTTTCAATGGAAGCAATTTTTTGTTTCATTCTGTTTGATCTGTT
>CAYPHV010000055.1:0-7008 GCA_964410645.1 uncultured Nautiliales bacterium | reverse complement strand
CGCTTGTTTGCGTTTTGGGAATGAAAGTATAATAAATATTTTTCCTATTGTCAAGGAAATATTATTAATTTTTTATTTTTTTGATTAATATTTTTTTAAACCCTGTTTTATCGGCACAAATTCGCACTTTTCCAATTTTTCTATTTTTCCATTTTTATATAATCTGGTAATTATCTGCTCATTTTTATATTTAACAGGCGCCAAAACAAAGCCGTCTTCTTTTATCTGGGAAAATATTTTTTTTTCAATATTATCAGCATAAGCAGATAAAAGTATTCTGTCGTAAGGCGCATATGTTTTCCATCCTTCTCTTCCATCATCACATTTAGCGTTAATATTAAATAATTTTAAATTTTTAAATTTTTGTTTTGCTTTTTCTATAAGAGGGCATATTCTATCAACAGTAAAAACTCTTCTTACAATCTTAGACAAAATGGCAGCCTGATATCCACTTCCACATCCAATTTCAAGAACCGAATCCACATTATTCAATTTTAAATAATATGTCATTTTAGCAACAGTTAACGGTGAGGAAATAGTAGAATGCTCGCTTAGAGGTATAGCACTAATTTCATATGCTTTATGCTGAAATCCTATGGGAACAAAATATTTTCTGTCAATTTCACAAAATGCTTCATATTCTTTAGGGCCGAGTTCAACAAAATCTGCCAGTTTTTCAGCTAAAACAAGATTCATTTAATTCCTATATCTAATTTTTTTCTGATTTTTGTATTTTTATTTAAATTAATAACAGTACCTGATATTTCATTTTGGCTTACAAGCCCTTCTCCCCAAGCGTTTAAAGCACACGAATATGCACATTCGTTTGCAGAATTAACAGCCATTACTTCTGATTGCGTTGAAAGGGCAAGCGCTTTATTCAAAATTTTAAAATGTTCAATTCTATTTTTTCCCCACCTCGAAGGAATTAAGACAATATCAATTCCTTTAAATTGTTCCCAATATAAAACAAACCTCAACTCGAAACAGATTAAAGAAGCTATCTTTAATCCTCTCCATTCAAAAACTTCGGGCTTAAAACCGGCTTTAAAATATTTATTTTCCATTCCAAATAAATTATACTTTGCTCTTTTGTAAACAAGTCCGTGATCAAAAAAACAAAAATAATTTTTATTATCTTTAATTACGGTAAAAGCAAAAGCCTTTTTTATTTTGGATAACTGTTCTATTGCGGTTTTACCAAAATTATTTGCTTTTTGCCAGTTTTCATAGTCAAATCCGGTGAGTGCCGCTTCCGGAAAAAGAATAAAATCAGCAGTTGAATCTTCAATAAAATTAATCATATTTTCTAAATTTTTGTCGTAATTTTTGGTGGTTTTAAAATTAATCAGTTCAACCGCTAACGTTTTCATTTATTCTGAATCCCCGTAAACTCTTTTATAAATTTTATCCACATTTCTTGTATAATAATTATAGTCAAACAAATTTCTTATTTCTTGCTCATTTAACACTTCCCGTAAATCTTTGTCTTTAAGCAGATTGATCAGAAAAAGACTTTCCCCTTTTGTATTCAAAGGTTCTTTTCCTTTTTGAAGCTCTTCCCATGCTTTCATGGCATTCCTTTGAACAATTTCATATGCCTTTTCTCTGCTTACCCCTTTTTTTGGAAGTTCAAGCAAAATTCTTTGTGAAAACACAAGGCCCCCGGTAAGGTTTAAATTTTTCAGCATATTTTTCGGATAAACAAGTAAATTTGAAATAATATTATTAAGCCTGTGCAGCATAAAATCAGTTGTAATAAATGCATCCGGAAGCCAAAATCTTTCAACTGAGCTGTGGCTTATATCCCTTTCATGCCACAAGGCGACATCTTCCATAGCCGGTATTGTATAGCTTCTGATAATTCTTGCAAGTCCTGTAATATTCTCACTAAGCACCGGATTTCTTTTATGCGGCATTGCGGAAGAGCCCTTTTGACCTTTGCTGAAATATTCTTCCGCTTCATAGACTTCTGTTCGTTGAAAATGTCTTATGTTTACCGCTATTTTTTCAACCGTAGAAGCGAGCAAGCCAAGAGCTGAGGCAAGTCGGGCATATCTGTCTCTTTGAATAACCTGATTTGAAATAGGCGCCGGTTTTAACCCTAAAAATTCGCAGGTCAACTCTTCAAGTTCCATTGGCGCATGAGCAAAATTACCCATTGCCCCGCTAATTTTTCCCACACTTATCACTTCAAGAGTAGTTTCCAAATTTTTGAGATGTCTTTTCATTTCTTCATACCATACTGAAAGAACCAGTCCAAATGTAATAGGTTCTCCGTGAATCCCGTGGCTTCTTCCGACCATCAAAGTATATTTATGCTCCATTGCTCTTTTTTTGATTGATTTCATTACCATTTTTACATCTTCGATAATTATTTTTAACGAATCTCTCATCTGAAGTGCAGTCGCTGTATCTATGGTGTCTGAACTTGTCATACCATAATGAATCCATCTGCTTTCATTTCCAAGAGATTCCGATACACTCGTTAGAAATGCGATTACATCATGTTTTGTTTCTTTTTCTATTATATTAATTCTGTCTATATCAAATTTTGCGTTTTTTATAATTTTTTGAGCATCCCCGTCTGGAATAAGCCCAAGTTTGTTCCATGCTTTTACCGCCGCTTTTTCCACTTGAAGCCAAGCAGAATATTTCGCATTCGTACTCCATAATTTTTTCATCTCTTCCCTGGCATATCTTTCAACCATAATTAACCTTTTTTTGATACAATTATAACAAAAAGGCTTTTTATGTTTGACATAGGCTCAACAGAATTCTTATTTATTGTAATAATCGCAATTATTGTTCTAGGCCCGGATAAATTACCGGAAGCACTTAAAACAACGGGTAAAACAATAGGAAAACTGAAAAGAATGTGGAGAGATGCAACAGCGGATATCAGAAAAGAAATAGAACTTGAAGATATGAAAGAAGAGATGAAACAATACAAAGAAGAACTCCAAAAGCTCCAAAAACAAGTAGGAACAGATACATCTCAAATAAATAAAGGGCTAACAAACCTTAATGATTTAACGGCTCTTGGAAATTCCAGAAACGCCAAAGATATGCTCAAATAATGGGATTCGTTGCAAAAGAATTTGAAATAAAAGATGAAAAGATTCTTCACTTTTTAGTAAAAACACTCGGCTTTAACATAAGAGAAGCCAAAAGGGCAATTGACAGAGGAAGAGTCAGCCTAAACGGGGAAAAAATAACCAAAAAAGGTTTCAGAGGAAGCGGCCTGCTTAAATGTATTGTATTTGAACCAAACGGATACGGATTAAAACCGATTTTTGAAAGTACCCATTTTGCTGTTTTTGACAAACCAAGCGGCGTGGCAATACACCCGAAAACACTGGACAATACAAAAAGCCTGCTTGATGATGTAAGAGCGTTATACGGAAACAATGCAAATTTAGTTCACAGATTAGACAGGGAAACCAGCGGACTCGTGATAGCAAGTAAAAACAAATTTGCTGAAAGTATTTTAAAACAGGCTTTTCAAAATAAAGAAATTCAAAAAAAATATCTTGCTTTAATAAACGGGCATATTGAAAAACAACTTACTATAAAAAAACCAATTGCCATAAATAAAGATAAAAACATAAAGGTAAAAGTCTCTATTTCAAATGATGGCAAAGAATCCGTTACTATTATAAATCCAATCAAAAAAATGGGAAACAATACACTTGTTGAATGTGTTCCCCTCACAGGAAGACAGCACCAGATAAGAGTGCATCTGTTCAGTATAGGTCACCCGATTATAGGCGATCCTCTATATGGAACAGATAATGAATTTGCAGACAAATACTTAAACAAACTTACAAATGAAAAAGAAAGAATTGAAAAAACAGGAGCAAAAAGACTGATGCTGCACGCTTATAAAATTAACTTCAAATTTATGGAAAACAGATATATTTTAGTGAGTAATTTCGAATATTTAAGTAAATTTTAGATTTATATGGCTCCGGCAAGAGGACTCGAACCTCTGACAAGACGGTTAACAGCCGTCTGCTCTACCAACTGAGCTATGCCGGAATGTGTTAGAATAAAATTATACATTATAATGGAAAAAAATGCAAAATAAAAAATATTTTGCAACTTAGTTGCATTTTTATAATTTTTTGATATAATTCCATATGTGTGAAAAGTTACTTAATCTTAAAAAAACAGAATTAAAAATAGCAAAGTTGTTACAAAAGGGAATACTTTCTGCAAAAGAGTTGCAAAATAATTTAAATGTGGATAAAGCAACAATTTATCGAAATTTAAAGAATCTGTTAAAAAAAGGAATCATCAGAGAGATTAAAAACAATAACGGTGTAGGTTTTTATGAAATAAACTGTAAAATTCACAATCCTATTCATCCTCATTTCGAATGCAAAATATGCGGAAAAATTTATTGTCTAAAAGCTTTAAAACCAGAGGATATTATTAGTCTTTCCAATTACACGAATTTTAAAATAGAACAAATAAACATTAAATTTGAAGGAATTTGTAATGAATGCAAAAAAAAGTGAAAAAGTTAAAGTTAAAAATGAAAAATTATGGTTGTTTTTATTGCTGCCAATCATTAGTTTTGCTTTGAATATAAGCGTAACTATATTACCTCAAAAAGGTGTAATTAAATCTATTGCAGAAGACAAAGCAAATGTTTTTGTAATGGTGCCACCCGGAAACGACCCGGAAATTTATTCAATTACTCCAAAAGGGCTTAAAAACATTAAAAATTCAGATGTTTATTTTACAATCGGCGTGCCTTTTGATAAAAAATATATAAACAGAATCAAAGAGGTTAATCCAAAAATAAAAGTTATATATTTTGGAAAATATCTGAATAAAGAATCCAATCCTCATATATGGCTAAGTCCTGCAAAATTACAACTTGAAGCAAAAGTGGTTTTAGACGAATTAATAAAAATTGACCCTAAAAATAAAAAATTTTATTTAAATAACTATATAAAATATATTGATTCATTAGCAAATTTGGAAAAAGAAGGATTTTTAAATATAAATCAACAATCCTTTATCACATTTCACCCTGCATTTTATCATTTCAGCCAGGATTTTCACATAAAAGAAGTTGCTCTTGAAAAAGAAGGAAAAAGTCCCAGTTTTTCATATCTAAACAAAGTGCTAAAAATCGCAAAAAAAGAAAATATCAAAACTGTGATAATTTCACCGGAATTTCCTAAAAAATATGCCGAAATTATTGCAAAAAAAATAAATGCCAAAACATACACAATAAGTCCATTGAATGAAGATCCGAGATATACTGTTAAAGAGCTCATTAAAGCACTTGAATGAAAGCAGTTGAGATAAAAGAGCTTTTCTTTAAATATAATAAAGAATGGGTATTGGAAAATATTAATTTATCTCTTGAAGATAAAAAATTTATGGCAATAATAGGCCCTAACGGAGGTGGAAAAACCACCCTTTTAAAATTAATTCTAAGCTTTTTAAAACCGGATAAAGGGGAAATTAAAATTTATAATAAACCTCCCCTTTCAGCCAGAAATTTGATAGGTTATGTTCCTCAACATACGACTTTTTCTCTTGATATTCCAATAACCGTTTTTGATATAGTACTTCAGGGAAGACTAAAAAAACATAAATTTTTTTATTCCCAAAAAGACAGGGAAAAAGCAATAAATACACTTAAAAAGTTAAATATTGAACATTTAAAAAATAAAAAAATCCGTGATCTCTCAGGCGGTCAGAGACAAAAAGTTTTAATCGCAAGGGCTCTCTCGTGTGAGCCTAAAATTTTAATAATGGACGAACCAACCAGTGCAATAGATATAAAAGGCCAAAAAGAAATTTTGGATTTAATAGAGAGTATTGAGAAAACCCGAATTGTAGTCAGCCACGATGTAAAAATTTTATTTAAAGAAGTAGATAAAATAGCATATATAAATAAAACTGCCATGATTCACGAAGGACCAAAACTTAATATACCGACAGATAAACATTTCTGTGAAATTGAACTGATGGATTTTTTAAAGGAAAAAAATGTGGGATTTAATAAATAATTCTGTTTATGCCGGAATATTACTAAGCATAGCAATCGGAATAATCGGCTCACTGATAGTCATAAATAAAGCAGGTGCAATTACAGGAAGTATAGCTCATGGCAGTTTTGGAGGCATCGGCCTTGCTATATTTTTAGGAAGCCCTGTAATTCTCACAACTACTGTGTTTTCACTGTTTTTAACACTTGTTTTAGCTTTTATTTCAATAAAATATCCAAACAGGCTTGACAGTTTTTTAGGAGTAATTTGGGCAGTAGGTATGAGTTTGGGTATCCTTTTTTTATCTCTAACTCCGGGATACCATTCGGATGTTTTAAGTTATCTGTTTGGAAATATTTTATTAGTTGATACAAACGATTTAAAATATATGATAGGGGTTGATTTTCTTTTATTAATTTCTATCATTTTTTTATATAACTATTTTCTTGCTATGAGCTACGACAGGGAATTTTTATATTTAAGGGGAATAAATGCAAATTTAATTTATACCCTGTTTTTAATTCTAACCACCCTCAGTATTGTTATGAGTGTCAGGGCTATGGGAATAATTTTGGTACTCGCTCTTTTTACAATTCCACCCCTTATAGCCGAAAGATTTACAGATAAATTTTACAAAATGATTATTTTAAGTGCTATTTTATCAGCAATTTTTACAACTATTGGAATTTTTATAAGCGCAAAATACAATATAGCCCCAACTCCTGCAATTGTTATAATTGCGACAATTGCTTTATTTTTTAGTTTTATTAAAAAGAATTGATAAATTCTTTTCCATTTTTATACCCAATTTCAAACAAATCATCTAAATTTTTTAATGAATAGGGAGGAAAATTCAAAAGATTATCATCAGTTATATAAAAATCACATTTTTTCATATTACATTCTAATGAAACCCTCCAAGAAAGAAAAAGCATTCGTTTTAATATTCCAAAAAAACTTTTTTTAAATCACCTGTTTTAAAATATATAATTTT
>CAYPHV010000054.1:0-7292 GCA_964410645.1 uncultured Nautiliales bacterium | reverse complement strand
AAAACTGTTAAATATAAAAATCAGTTCTGTTAAAGAATTGGAAAATTTAGTAAAGGGTTAAAATGAAAAAGTTATTATTTTTTTTAATTTGTGTTAATTTATTTGCACTAAATATGACATACATGAAAGCTTTTCAAAATGAAAATGAAAAAGAATTAAATATTATAAATTCAAACAAAGCATTATTACAAAGCTGTAATATAAATCTAAAAGGAGAATAGATGAAATTTTCATTAAATAAATTACTTGCATTTGCCATTTTAATTCCCGCACTTATTTTGTTATCAATAAGCGGCTATTATTTTTATTTAAATTTTCAAAAGTACCAACAGGTACAAAAATCAGAAAAAAGTGTTGTATTAGCCCAAAAAATGGAAAATATTTTAGTTGCATTAGGAGAAGAAAGAGGAACAAGTTCTATTTATTTTGTCAGTAAAGCCCAATATCCAAATTCCAAAAATGTTGTGATAAAAAAACGTGCAAAAATGAATACTGTTATAAATAATTTTAAAGAATACGTTAATAAAAATCCCAAATATTATAACAGCGTTAAAAATATATTAACATTAATAAACAAATTACCAATAATTAGAAATAAAATAGATTCGTTTAAAGATATTAAATATAAAGATTGGTTTTTCGGATATTACACAGTATTGGAAAATCAAATTATTTCAACCATTCATAACCTTACAAAACAATTTCCAAAACAACTTCAGACAACATACGCAGAAAAAATTCCATTTGAAAAAATTACCGCATATACAGATATTATAAGAGGATTTATGTCATATTATATTACTGCCGACTTACCTCTTTCACAAAAAGATTATGAAAAAGTTTTATTAAAATATTATCATGATACAAATATATTGCCATTAGAAACATTAAAAAACACATCTATTTACAATGATTTTCAATCAAAAAAATTCAAAAAACTCGAAAGTGTTATAAAAGAACTTATTTTTTATTTACAACAGACAAATATGGATTATTATTCTTCCAATCAGTTTGAAGGGTATCCTATAGACGCATATGACTGGTTCAAAATAATGACCAACAGAATTAAATATTTCAAAAAAGTAACTGATTATTTTAATGATAAAGTAAACACGCAAAGCAATTTAATTATACAAAATGTTAAATATCAACTTTTAATAAGTGCATTGCTATTCGCATTTTCTATTATAATTTTAATTATAGGCTTTTATATTAACAAAATAATCAAAGCACACATCAAATCTCTTTCAAATTTAATTACTGCCTTAACTCCTATTACAGGAAAAGAATTAAAAATTGATATTTCTACCGCCGAGGGTATGCAAAATGGTATAAAAACAGTTCATGAAGCTATAAAAATTACACAAGAAGCAATTAAAAAAGCCGAAGAAGCTACAAAAGCAAAATCTTTGTTTTTGGCAAATATGTCCCATGAAATAAGAACTCCGCTTAATGGTATTTTAGGATTCCTGGAACTTCTTAAAACAACAGAAGTAAACAGCGAACAATCAGAATATATTTCAACCATTGAGCAAAGTGCAAAAAATCTACTTCAAATTGTTAATAATATTTTAGATGTTTCAAAAATAGAAAGTCAAAAAATTTCTTTGGAATTAATTGATTTCAGAGCTCTGGACGAATTTGAAAATACAGTTGAAATTTTCTCAACTCCTGCAGCTCAAAAACATATAGAATATGTCAGTGAAATTTCTCCTGACATACCGAGCGTCTTAAAAGGAGACGTTCTCAAAATAAAAGAAATTCTTACAAATCTAATAAATAATGCAATGAAATTTACAGGCCAAAACGGAACAATCAGTGTTAAAATTAAATTTAACGGTATAAAAAACAACAAAGCTGAGCTTTATTTCGAAGTTAAAGATACAGGCATCGGAATGAGTGAAGAACAAAAAGAAAAAATTTTTGAAGCATTCTCACAAGCAGATGAAAGCGTTACAAGAAAATACGGCGGTACCGGACTTGGTTTAACTATTGTTAAAAATTATATTGAAATGATGGGCGGGGAAATTAATGTAGACAGTGAAATCAACAAAGGAAGCAAATTCTATTTTACTATTCCGTTTGAAGCAATAGACAAAATCCCTAGATTTTTACCAAACAGTTTTAGTGATTATACTGTTGCAATATTATATTCTCAAAAAGATTCATTAAGAAAAGATATAAACGTTAATTATCTATCATATTTTGGAATCAATAAAATAGGTTTTAACAATGTTGATGAAATAAAAAAACTAAGCCAAACAGAAAATATTAACGCTATTATAATTTTTTATGAAGAATCTGATAAAAATATTGTTCAGGAAATTTTTAACCAAGATTGCAAATTACCTGTAATTACCATTTCTTCTTATGCCTACAAAGAAAATATTGATAAATTATCTCCGGATTTAACGATATATGATCCGGCTACACCTTCAAAAATATTTAATACAATACAAAATTTAAGTGAAGCCAAAATATCAAAAACAATTGAGGTTCAAGAAACTCCTATTTATAAATTAAAAGCGTTAATTGCAGAAGATAATCCGATTAATATGAAACTGCTTACAACTACTCTTAAAAATATGGGTATTGAATCAGACTGTGCCCAAAACGGTTTAGAAGCTTTTAATAAATATTCAATGAACCCCGACAAATATGATGTTATATTTATGGATGCACAAATGCCAATTATGGACGGAATAGAAGCAACACAAGAAATTATTGAATTTGAAGAAGAAGAAAATATTAAACATATTCCTATAATAGCAGTAACCGCAAATGTGTTAAAAGGGGACAGGGAAAGATTTTTGGGCGCTGGAATGGATGATTATATTTCCAAACCTATAAATAAAAAAGATTTGCACAGAGTTCTTGAAAAAATTTCAAAACATAAATATCAAAAAACATTCCATTTACATAGTCAAAACAATCAACCTGAAGCCACTAAGCATCAGCCTGAAATAATCTCTAAAACGGAAGCTAAATCAGAAGAAAAAAAAGAGCCTAAATTAATTATTGCAAGTGAAAGTCAATTTTTAATTAATTACTTTAAAAATATACTAAATAAAAGTTTTACCCCTGCTACTAATCCAAAAGAATTGAATAAAAATTTGAATAAATCAGATATACTTATTATTGAAGAAGATTTTGCAGGAGCCAATATTGAAAAATTAATCAATTCCATCAAAAAAGAATATCCTGATGTTAAAGTTATTGTAATTAGTGAAAAAAGAATAGCTAATGCCAATGCTTTGATAAATGATTTAAGCGAAGAAAAAATCAATTCTGTTATTAAAAAGGTAACTGAATGAAAAAGAAAAAAATTTTAGTAGTAGACGATGATCCTACAAATAGAAAATTTTTACATATTGTTTTATCGAAAAAAAGTAATATAGAAGTAATCGAAGCAGAAAATGGATCAGTTGCCCTTGGCAAATTATCTGACGATATTTCTGTAATACTTCTTGACATTTTTATGCCTATTATGGACGGAATAAAATTCTTACAAAATATTAAAATGGAAAAACCTGAATTTTCAAATATCCCTGTTATTGTTCTTTCAACAGACGACACGAAAAAACAAGAAGCTTTATCTTGGGGAGCAACTGATTTTATGACTAAACCTATAAATTCTGTTGATTTATGGAAAAAAATTTCCAAATATATTCAATAAACTTTTATTTCATTATATAAACTATCCCTTTCAACTGGAATATACCCACTGTCTTTTATTAAAGAAACAAGTTCATGCGCGTCAAGCCCGTTTTTAGAATTAGCACCTGCTGCTGAATTTATAGATTCTTTTTCAATAGTTCCGTCAATATCGTTTGCACCGTAATTCTGAGCCACTAAAGAAAGATTAAGTGTTGTTGTAACCCAATAAGCTTTTATATTAGGTATATTTTTAAGCAATATTCTACTTATAGCAATTGTTTTTAATATTTCAATACCTGTTAAAAATTTATCCACTTTTAAATAGTTATTTTTTCTTTGATACACAAGAGGAATAAATGCGTTAAATCCACCTGTTTTTTCTTGAAGTTTTTTTAACCTCATCATATGATCAATCCTGTGAGCCCTGTTTTCAATATGCCCAAAAAGCATTGTAGCATTGGATTTTTTACCCCGTTTGTGCCAAAGTTCATGAATTTTAAACCAATTAACACTACTAACCTTATCTTTGCATATTTTGGCCCTTATAGTTTCATCAAATATTTCTGCACCTCCGCCGGGCATTGAATCAACACCTGCTTCTATCATATTATCAAGCACTTCTTCATAACTTTTACCGCTAAGCCAGCTAAAAAAATTAACCTCAGCCGCCGTAAATGCTTTTATATGAATATCAGGAAGAGCTTTTCTTATTTCTTTCGCAATATTCATATAATAATCATATCCGACTTTAGGATTATGAGCTGAAACTATATGCACTTCTTTTGCACCTTTTTCATGGGCATTTTTCGCTATATCAACACATTCGCTAACACTTAATGTATAAGGATTTGGATTTTTTCTATGAGCTGAAAAAGCACAAAATTTACAAGCATCTTTGCAAATATTGGTTGGATTTATATGACGATTGATATTAAAATATGTTTTTTTACCAAATTTCTGAGTTCTTATGTTATTTGCAATTTCACCTAATTCGGAAATTTCCAAATCATATAATTTTAAAGCTTCGTGTGCATTAAGCTCTTCATTATTCTTAAGTTTTTTAATTATTTTATTCATTTAATCTCTCCGTTTTTATTTTTGATAAAATAACATAAAAGGAATAAAAATGCAACTTAATGAAATTATATATTCTTCTTCAGATGATTTAAAAATTTCAAAAGCAATCAAACTCGCTATAAAAGAATATTTAAGTCAAATACACAGTATTAACGGCGGAAAAGATTTTTTTGTAAAACATACAAAAAAAATGGATGAGTTTATCACGCTAATATATAAATATTTAATAAAAAAAAATTTTGATGAATATGCACCTTCTTATAATTCAATACCTGTATCAATAATTGCGCTTGGCAGTTACGGAAGGGAACAGCTCTCTATTTATTCGGATATAGATATTATGATAGTTTATAAAAATATTAAAGGCTACAATACAATAGATATGATTGAACATTATATAACTATGCTTTGGGATTTAGGTCTTCAAATCGGCCACAGAGTTCATAATATAAACGATTTATTCAGAGCAAGC
Source organism: uncultured Nautiliales bacterium (assembly GCA_964410645.1). Lineage (GTDB taxonomy): Bacteria > Campylobacterota > Campylobacteria > Campylobacterales > Nautiliaceae > JALTBU01. The sequence continues at coordinate 2,086 of CAYPHV010000054.1, read as the reverse complement.
ACGGAAGACATTACTATTAAAACGGCTATGCTTGAATCCAGATTTATTACAGGCAGTAAATTTTTATGGTATGAAACGCAGAATGAACTTAACAAAATAAAGAATTACAAAAAACAAGAATATGTGCTTGCAAAATATCAGGAAATGAATAAAAGACATAAAAAATACCCTATTTCAATGGAACCTAATATTAAAGAAGGTTTTGGTGGAATCAGAGATTCAAATACTCTTTTATGGTTAACAAAAGTTATATTTAATTATCCAAATGATTCATATCTGATTCCCAAATATACAAACGAAGAAAATTTTAAAGAATACAGGAGTGCTTTGGAATTTTTATTTAAAACAAGAGTTTACCTACATTTAACCGCAAAGAAAAAAACAAATACTGTATATTTGCAATATCAACGTGAAATTGCATTAAATATGGGATATAAAGATTCGTTAAGATTAAAAGCCGAAAGAAAATTTATAAAAGATTTGCTTAAAGCGTTATGGAATGTAAACACATTTTGTGAAATAATGATTAAAAAAATTATAAAACCTTATCTGTTTTCGCACACATTCAGCGAAATAAAACAATATAGGATAGATAAAAATCTTTTTTTATGCGAGCATAAATTGTATTCCAATTTTTACACCAAATACTCATTTAAAACATATTTAAACAAAATTTTAAACATAAATAACTATTTTAAAACTACCGATATATCAATCATTAATAATTTTAAAAACAAGTCAAAAAAACTAAGTACTGTTATAATCAAAAATTTATTTTATTCTTATAATATTTATCCTATATTTTTTGCCCTTTACAGAGCTGAAAAATTAGAAAAAATATTTCCGCCTTTCGAAAAAATAAAAAATCTTGCTCAATTTGACGGATATCATCAATACCCGGTTGACATTCATATTCTCTATACATTAAAAGAACTGGAAAATATTGAAAAATTTCAAAAATTAAACGAAAAGCAAAAAGCACTGCTTAGATTTGCTTCTTTTTTTCATGACTTGGGTAAGGGAAGAAAAGAAGACCATTCCATTGTAGGAAGCAAAATAGCAAAAAAATTCGCAATAAAAATAAATATGGATAATGCCGAAATTATTTCTAAACTTATAAAATATCATACACTTATGTCAAATATTTCCCAAAGAGAAGATATTTTTAATGACAAAGTTATACTTTCTTTTGCCCAGATTGTCGAAAATAAAGAATTTCTTGACTATTTATATATATTGACAATTGCCGATATGAAAGCAGTGGGAGACGGAGTATTTACTTCTTTTAAAAAAAATTTACTAAAAACGTTATATACAAACACCCTGTATGCTTTGCACAATAAAGAATTATTAACTGAAATAGGCATCCGAAAAAGAAAAGAAAGACTGCTTCAAAAAAGAAAAGAATTTGAAGAATTACCTGTAAAACTAAAAAAAGCTGTTTTAAAATCTCCTTCCAATCAACTGTTTTTACAAAATTCCACAAATGAAATTTTAAAGGTGCTAGATTGGATAAAAGATTTAACCGATAAAAAAATCAAACTTGTAAATGAAAAACATTTAATTGTTCATTTGGCAAAAAATAAAAATTTAAATTTTTCATTAGGATGGTTTATAGAAAAACTTTCAAAGTTAGATTTAATCCATCTTTCAATTTATAAAATAGAAAATTTTAAATATTTTAAAATTGAGTTCAATAAAAATATAGAAGAATTTGATCTACCTGTAATTAAAAATTGGATAGAAGAAGCTTTTAAAGAAAAAAAAGAAATTCAATATAAAATAAAATTTTCTTTAAATGATTTCACAATTGACTGTAATCATTCCCAAAATTATGCTTCTTTAAAAGTTAAAATGGAAAATAAAAAAGGAATTGTTTCTACAATAACAAATATTTTTGATAAATTTAATATAAATATAGAAGATGTAAAAATAACATCTCAAAAAAATATTGCAAGAGATTTATTTATCATTCCAAAATCAAGCGGTTTTTGTGAAAAAAAAGATGAAATTTTAAAAAGGATGACACATTGAAAAAAAAGATTTTATTCATTATTGCATTAATTATGATCATTTCTACCATTAT
>CAYPHV010000053.1:0-7349 GCA_964410645.1 uncultured Nautiliales bacterium | reverse complement strand
ATCTGGACATTTTCCCTCTTTTTTGTTATAAAAGGCAAAAAGAAGATTAATGGACAGATTATATACTTTTGGCAAATATTTAAAACAAAAATTTGATAAAAAAATAAAAAAAGTTCCTATTTCAGTGCCTGGTTTTACCTGCCCAAATATTGACGGCACAAAAGCCAGGGGAGGATGTGTGTTTTGTGAAAATGAAAGTTTTTCCCCTAATTTTAAAAAAGAAAGATTTACCCTAAATCCTTTACAAAAAGAAAACCCTCTTTTAAACAAACAGTTAAAAGAACTTCATAACCAATACAAAAAAAGTATAAAACTTTATAAAAAAATATATAAAAGTGAAAAATTTTTAGTCTATTTCCAAAGTTATACAAATACTTATGCCCCCTTTTCTACTTTAAAAGCACTTTATGACGAAGCTTTAAATTTACCTGACTCAATAGGCCTCAGCATCGGTACAAGAGCTGACAGTATAGATGAAAATACTTTGAATTATTTAAAAGAACTCAGCGAAAATTATGAAATATGGGTAGAATACGGAGTGCAAAGTTCCAACAATAAAACATTAAAAAGAATAAACAGAGCCGAATTATTTGAAGATATAGCCAAAACAATAAAAAAAACAAAAAAACTTGGAATAAATATATGTACCCATTTAATTTTCGGACTCCCGGGGGAAACCCAAAAAGATATGCTCAAATCCGTTGAAGATATAATTAATCTGGGGATTAATTCTATAAAAATGCACCCTCTTTATGTAACAAAAAATACTCTTTTGGCTATTGAATATAAAAAAGGAAATTTTAAACCAATAGACGAAGAACTTTATATCGATACATTAATAAAAGCCATTAAAATGCTCCCAGATAATATATCAATTCAGAGAATGACAGCAGGAACTGAAAATCTGCTTGCTCCTGAATGGTGCAAAAACAAATCTATTCAAATGAGCCATATTCATAAAGCCCTGTTAAAAGAAGGAATTACTTTTTAATATAATCAAGCCACACAGGAAGAAACTTCTGGGCTTTTTTTATTGTAGTAGAAAATCCGTGCCCTGGATAAACTGTTTTATCATAAGAAATTTTTAAAAATTTTTTAATAGATTCTTTCATACTTTTTGCATCAGAATAAGGAAGATCAACCCTTCCAATACTCCCATCAAATATAAAATCCCCGCTAAACATAAACCCATCTGTTTCAACAGTAATACTTCCGGGTGTATGGCCTGGAAAATGGCGGATTAAAATATCCAAATCCCCTATTTTATATTCGCCCTCTTCCAATAATTTATCCGGCTTTACTTTTGGAGGATTAAATCCAAACGGATCATTTTCTAAAAAAAAGGCATCATTTTTATGAATAAAAAGAGGAATATTAAAATATTCTTTTATTTTCTTATCATCCCAGATATGATCAAAATGGCCATGCGTATTAATTATTGCAACAGGTTTTTTTACATTTTCTTTTACCCATTCAAACGCCCCCATTCCCGGATCAATAATGATTTTTTTATCAATTATATAGCAATTTGTCTTAAACTTTCCAAAAGCCCTGGCCAAAACTTCCATCTTAGCATGCTTTGGCACAAGCGTAATCAACAGCTCTTTTTTCTCTTATTACATTGACTTTTATTTCACCTGGAAAATTTACATTTTTTTCGATTTTTCTTGCAATATCTCTTGCCAAAAGATAAGCTTCATCATCATTTATAATATCAGCTTCCACGATTACTCTTATTTCCCGTCCAGCATTAAGTGCATATGCTTTTATTACCCCATCAAAACCTGTTGCAATATTTTCAAGCGATTCTACTCTTTTCAAAAACGCCTCGAGCACTTCTCTTCTGGCTCCCGGTCTTGCGGCGGAAAGTACATCAGCACTGCATACAGCTGCGGCTTCGATTGTTTTGGGCTCTTCTTGCCCGTGATGAGCTTTTATAGCATTCAAAACAATTTCCGGTTCTTTATAACGCTTGCATATATCATATCCCAAACTAACATGGTCGCCTCCAAAATCATGTGTCAGAGCTTTTCCTATGTCATGCAAAAGCCCTGCCCTTTTCGCCATTGTTTCGTCTCCTCCCATTTCAGCCGCCATAATACCGGCCAAATGTGCCACTTCCAAAGAATGCGCCAAAGCGTTTTGACCATAACTCGCACGATATTTAAGTCTTCCTATAAGTTTTACGATTTCAGGATGGATACCTGCACTTACAAGCCCTAAATCAACTAAAATATCTTCGCCTTCTTTTTCAACTTTTTTTTCAAATTCCCCTTGCACTTTTTGATATACTTCTTCAATTCTTGCCGGATGAATTCTTCCGTCTTCTACAAGTCTTTTTATGGTTTCAACAGCAATTTGACGTCTATAAATATTGAAACTGCTAACAGTAATAATTCCCGGCGTTTCATCAATAATAATATCACAACCGGTTACCATTTCCAATACTTTTATATTTTTCCCTTCTTTTCCAATAATCCTTCCTTTCATTTCATCATCACCTATAGATACAATATTTATAAGTCTTTCCCCTGCAAAATCCCCGGCATATCTTGTTGTAGCCTGTGCCAGTATAAACTCTGCCTTTTTTTGAGCATTATCTTCAGCTTCTTTAAGAATTTTTCTTGTTAAATGCGCACTGTCTTCTTTCAAAGATTCTTCTGTTTTTTTAAGCAATATTTTTTTTGCCTCGTTTTTTGTAAGTCCGGCAGAATTTTCTAAAACATGCTGAATTTCATTTAGTTTTTGTTGATAAATATTTTTTTGTTTATCCAGTAAAATTTCTTCTTTTTGCAATTTATTGATCAATTTTTTAGATTCTTTTTCTTTTTTTGTCTGAGATTCAATCATAATTTCAATATCATTTTCTTTTTTTAAGATTTCATTAATTTTATTTTCATACTCTTTTTGAAGCTCCAATTTTTTTAATTCATAAGAATTTTTAGCTTCAATTTCGGCCTCTTTAGCCTTAGTTTTGGAATGTTCAAGAAATTTTTCAGCTTCATGTTCAATTGCTTTTGCTTTAGCTTTTGCCTGGGTCAAATATATTTCATAATTCGCCTTGTCTATTTTTTTTGTTAAAACATACGCCCCTAGAGCAGATATAAAAGAAATGAGAATTAATTCTATTATCGCCATTTTTACTCCTTATTTTAAAACTTATATATTCATCACCTTTTATATCAAAGACATCGGTTGCAATATCTTTGGATATACAGGGTTTTAACTGCACAAAAATTATTTTTGGCTTATAGGAAAGTCCGGCAAAAAATCTGTCATACATTCCTTTGCCAAAACCAACTCTTTTGAATGATTTATCCATTCCTACAATTGGAACGATAGCAAGATCGACTTTTGATAATGTTTTGTTTTTATTGAAAGGTTCAAGAATCGAAAATTTTTTCTTTTTCAAAGGCAAACCATATTTTACCATTTTAAAGCTTAAATCTTGCATAAACGGAACAAAAATTTCTTTTTTTTCTCTTCTTAGCTTTTTTAATACCCAGTGTATTTCAACCTCATTTTTTAGAGGTATAAAGCAAAGTATCCTTTTATATTGCTTTGCAATATTGTATAATTGTCTGCCTATTGTTTTTGAAAAAAAATATTTATTAAATTTTTTAGTATTTAAACAAAATTTTCTAAAATCGTTTTTAACGTTTTTATTTTCCATTTTTGCAGGCCTTTTGATAAAATTTTACAAAGGAAACAAATGAAATTTTTGTATATTTTTCTATTTGCACTGTTTTTAACAGGATGCAATAACCACACTCACAGCAACAACGATACTAATGTAACAAAATTAACACAAAAAAGCAAAAAAACAACCCAAAATAAAAAAACAAATCTTATTATCGTTAAAGATAAAGATTTTAATTTAAGTTTCGAAAATTCCAAATTAATTTACCCAAAAAAAAGAATGATATTATTATTCACAGATAAATCATTCTATAGCGGCGAAGAAAAAAGAATTTTAAATAAATTAAACGTCAGATATTATGTAACCGATAATAATTTTTTAAAAAATTATTTCAAAATCAGCATATATCCCACAATTATCGTAATTGAAAGTAATAAAACTGTAAAATATGAAAACTTCACACCGTATGAAATATTAAAAGCCGAAGGATTTTAAATGTTTAACATTTTTAAAAAAGCACTCACGAAAACAAACGAAGCCGTAAAAAAAGTCGTAGGAGCCCAAAAAAAAGAAAAATTAAAAAAAGAAATCTTGGAAGAGGCATTAATAGAAGCTGACATAGATTATGAATTGGTAGAAAAAATAATAAACAAACTCCCAAATGAGGTAAGCCAAGAAAAATTAAAAAAAGAACTTGAAAAAATTTTTAATGTGCCTGAAAACAAAATTGAAATAAACGATAAACCTTATGTATTTTTAATTATCGGAGTAAACGGAGCAGGAAAAACAACAACTATCGCAAAACTTGCATATAAATTTAAAAATGAGGGATATTCTGTTATTTTAGGAGCAGCTGATACATTTAGAGCCGCGGCAATTGAACAATTGAGCCAATGGGCCGACATTTTAGACATCCCAATAGTTAAAACCAAACAAAATCACGATCCCGCAGCAGTAACTTTTGACACTATTTCAAAAGCAAAAGCAAAAAACACAGATATAGTATTAATTGATACCGCCGGGAGACTGCACAATAAAATAAATTTACAAAATGAGCTTAAAAAAATAGTAAATGTAGCAAAAAAAGCTTATGCAAACGCCCCTCAAAAAAAAATTTTGATAATTGACGGAACTCAGGGAAGCAGTGCAATAAATCAGGCTAAAGCATTCAATGAAACTGTTGGCATCGACGGAATTATTATCACCAAACTTGACGGAAGTGCAAAAGGGGGAAGCCTATTTAGTATAGTAAACGAACTCAAACTTCCTATTTATTTTGTAGGAGTGGGAGAAAAACCTGAAAATTTGGTGGAATTTGATAAAAAAGAATATATAGACGGTATACTAAAAGGTTTATATAGTGAGTAATTTAATTTTTTATTTTGGAAGTATTGTAATTATTTCATTGTTTATTTTTATTGTATTTATAAGATTTAAAGACGACAAAATAGATTTAAAAAAGCACTTATGGCTTATTGCTATCTATATTTTTTTACTTATACTGGCAATTATAGTATGGAGAGTTATCCAGCTTCTTTTAACATCGAATATAAATTCAATACAAAATTATAATTCAATATTGGAAAGCTACAGCAATGGCTAAGAAAAAAAATGTTTTTGAATGTGTGGAATGTGGATACAGAAGCGCAAAATGGCTTGGAAAATGCCCGGAATGCGGCAGTTGGGACAGTTTTATAGAAGTGTCGGAAGAAAAAACCAAAAAATCTTCGGCTAAACCGTCAAAAATTTTAAAATTGGATGAAATAGAAAAAGAAGAAATCGAAAGATTTTCTTCTTTAGACAGTGAGCTTGATCTGGTTTTAGGAGGCGGTATAGTCCCAGGAAGCTTGATTCTAATCGGAGGCAGCCCGGGCATCGGAAAATCCACCTTAATGCTGAAACTGGCAGGAACTCTAAATAAAAAAGTTTTATATGTAGCCGGAGAAGAAAGTCCGGGTCAAATTAAAATAAGAGCTGGAAGACTTGGAATAACAAACAATAATCTTTATTTAATGCCTGAAATTGTTGTAGAAAATATTCTTGAAGAAATAAAAAAAGGTTATGATCTTGTTATAATTGATTCAATCCAGACAATATATTCAGAAAATTTAACCTCAGCCCCTGGAAGCGTTTCTCAAGTCAGAGAAGCTACATTTTCTCTTATGAGAATGGCAAAAACAACAAAAACCCCTGTTTTCATAGTAGGCCATATCACAAAAGAAGGGTCAATCGCAGGACCTAGAGTACTCGAGCATATGGTGGATACCGTTTTATATTTTGAAGGTGACGCAAGCAGAGAACTCAGAATATTAAGAGCCTTTAAAAACAGATTCGGCTCAACCAGCGAAATAGGTATTTTTGAAATGACAAAACACGGACTTGTAAGCGCAAAAAACAAATCATTCTTTAGCAAAAAAGCACTCCCTGGAAGCGCTATAACCGTAATTTTAGAAGGAACACGCCCTATTGTCATTGAAGTTCAGGCACTTGTCAGTGAAAGCTACGGAGTCCCTAAAAGAAGTGCAACCGGATTCGATTTAACCAGACTTAATATGATTCTAGCCCTACTTGAAAAAAAGCTTAATCTTCCCCTTAATCAGTATGATGTTTTTGTAAATGTTACAGGAGGAATAAAAATAACGGAGACAGCGGCAGATTTGGCTATTATTGCCGCAATTGTAAGCTCTTTTAGAAACAGACCTATAAGCAAAGAAACAGTATTTATCGGCGAAGTAAGCCTGGTCGGTGATATAAGAGAAGTCCCGGGAATTGATTTAAGAGTTAAAGAGGCCTCCTCTTTGGGATTTAAAAAAGCAATAGTCCCGGCCTTGCCTCTTGAAGAATATATTAAATGTTATGAAGTCAAAGAAGTAGAAAAATTGCTTGAATGGATGTAGTTATTTTTTAGATTTATAATATTCTTCCAACAATTCATAACTCTCTTTTACTCTTCTAAATTTTTTACCATATATTTTTTGTATAAGTTCAGGTTTGTTTCTATGTAAATCCGGATGATATTTTTTAGCAATTCTTTTATATTCTTTTTTTATTTTATCAAACTGATATATATTATCCGCTCCAAACAATTCCAAGGCATTTCTGATTTTTGTCAGATATTCTTTCAAAGAGCCCTCGACATTAAATTGTTTTGTATATTCGAATTCATTTTTGCGTACATTGAATATTACTTTGTATCCCATTATAGACGTTTTTGAAATCAAAGCATTTATAACGGCTTTTGTTTCCTGATTGAACGTAATTGTTAATGTATCATCTGTTAAATTCAGTAAATCCAGTAAAAAAAGCCCTTTTATATAATTAAATACACTTTTTTTCGGATTGGCAAAAACAATTTCTAATTCTTTGGAAGAAAGTTTTTTTATATTTATATAAATTGCATTTTCATCAAAAGTTATCTGATATTCTTTAACATTAATTAATATGTTTTTTTTATAATTTAATATTGAAATCTCAATTATATCGCGTTTGATCTTTATATGTTTTCTGTATTTCGGGCGGTTAGCTCAGATGGTTAGAGTACTTGCTTGACATGCCAGGGGTCACTGGTTCAAGTCCAGTACCGCCCAAATAGGTTAATAATTACTTTTTATTCGCCTTTAAATAAATAACGTTTAAATTATAAAAATATTTTTATAAAAGTGAAGGAATCGCCTGCGGGAGGGATCGATTTCGCCTATTGAAGCATTGG
>CAYPHV010000052.1:0-7558 GCA_964410645.1 uncultured Nautiliales bacterium | reverse complement strand
ACCTTAATTTTTATCCCTTTTTGGGGATATAAGTTTTCATAAGGAAAAAAATGGACTATTCCAAACCGGTAGAGATAGCAGAAAATATTTTTTGGGTAGGTTACGTAATTCCTGATGACCCTTTTCAGTGTCATGTATATTTGATAAAAAACGGGGATGAATCTATTTTAATAGATCCGGGAAGTATGATTACTTTTCCTGTAAGTCTTGAAAAAATAACTTCAATTTTACCTCTCAGGGACATAAAATATATTATAATGCACCATCAGGACCCGGATATTGTAAGCTGTTATTCTACTCTTGAAACCCTGTTTCCAAAAGGAGAAAGATATATAGTAACACATTGGCGCACACAGATGCTGCTTAAACATTATCAGTGGAAAACGCCTTTTTATTTAGTAGATGGAAATGACTGGAAATTGAAAGCGGGTGAGCGGGAACTTGAATTTATATTTACCCCTTATGCACATTTTCCCGGTGCAATCTGCACATACGACAAAAAAAGCAAAACAGTTTTTTCTAGTGACTTATTCGGCGGGTTAACTCCTGAATTTGAACTTTTTGCCAAAAGCGCAGATGAATATTTTGAATATGCAAAGCTTTTTCATAAACATTATATACCGAGCAAAAGTATTTTAAATTACGCCATTGATAAAGTGGAAAGTAAAGATATTTCACTTATAGCACCTCAACACGGCAGTATTGTTAAAAAAGAGATTATTAAACCTTTATGTAATAAGTTAAGGGAATTAAACTGCGGTATTTATCTGATGGATGATTATTACGATAATATAATTGTTTTAAGTAAAGTTGATGATGCTATAAAAAATATATTTAAAGAAGTTTTAATCGCAGATTCTTTTGAAAATGTATTAAGAACACTTTTTTATTATATAAAAAGCACAATTTCAAATGTCACATCTTTAATGATTACCAGTGAAAAAGAATCTTTTATAATTAAAAATGATGAAATAAAAAAAGATAAAAAAATTGATTTATCTGATTGTAAACTTAATTTTAAAACCGGTCTGACCGACGAAACGAAAAATAAAATAGGTGAACTTACAATATGTTATAAAGATAAACTTTCAAAAGAAAACAGTAAATTTTTAGAGCTTTTGTCTAAAAATTTATCAGAGATATTGGGTGTGTCTTTAAAAAAAGATATAATATTTTCAAATTTAAAAGCAAAAGAAGAAGAATTTTATAAAAAATCCATTACAGACCCGTTATCTAAATTATATAACAGAAATTTTTTAAAAGAATTTTTAAAAAAGAAAATTGCTGAATCAAAAAGATATAATTTTCCTTTGTCTTTAGCCATGATAGACATAGACTTTTTTAAAAAAGTTAATGACACTTACGGACATCTGACAGGTGACTGTGTTTTAAAAGAATTGGCCCTGCTTTTAAAAGAAAATTTCAGAGGAAGTGATATAATTGCAAGGTATGGGGGCGAAGAGTTTGTTATAATTATGCCGTTTAACAATTTAAAAAATGCCTGTAAAAAAATGAATGATTTCAAAAAAATCGTGGAAAACTATAATTTTTGCAACCCAGACATCAAATTAACCATTTCAGCAGGAGTTGAAGAATATAATAAAGAAGACAGCATTAAAGAATTTATTGGCAAAGCAGATAAAAAATTATATATTTCAAAAAATACAGGAAGAAATAAAATAACTTGTTAAAGGAAAAGAATGGATATTAGCTTTATTTTTCAGCAAATTATCAATGGCTTTTCGCTTGGAAGTATGTATGCGCTGATTGCCATTGGATATACCCTTGTTTACGGGGTTTTAAGATTAATTAACTTTGCCCATGGCGATATTATGATGGTCGGTGCGTTTTTGACTTTTATTTTTGTGGGAATTTTTACAGATTGGAAGTTTGCACATATTACACTGGCACTGTTTTTTTCAGCGGTGTGTATTTCTATTGTGTTAACTTCTATTGTAGGTGTTTTGACATATGTTATTGCGTATAAACCTCTTTTGGACAAAGGCGCTCCTAAAATTTCGCTTTTGATTACGGCGATTGGTGTGTCGTTTTTTTTGGAAAGTTTATTTAATGTAATAGCCAATCAATCTTTGGGAGGTACTTATCAGCCGTTTTATTTTCCGGAATTTTTTTCTAAAATTATTCATATAGGCGGTTTAACAATTCCTGTGCTTACTATTATTGTTCCGGTACTTACTTTTTTACTTTTGGGCGTTGTTTTATTTATTCTTTATAAAACAAAAATGGGTATTGCTATAAGAGCTTTGGCTTTTGATATTAATACTGTTAAATTAATGGGTGCCGATTCAAATAAAATTATTGCGTTTGTGTTTGCACTGGGTTCAGCTCTTGCGGCAATAGGAGGTATTTCTTATGCTATGGCTTATCCAAGTATTGATCCGTATATGGGTATGCTTGTAGGCCTTAAAGCTTTTGCCGCAGCTGTTGTCGGAGGAATAGGAAGCGTCAGAGGGGCTGTAATCGGCGGATTTATTTTAGGATTTGCGGAAATTGCAGTTCCCGGATTTTTTCCGGAACTCGGCGGTTGGAAAAATGCTTTCGCATTTATATTACTTATTTTTGTATTATTGTTTAAACCGACGGGTATTATGGGAATAGATTTTGAAAGACAAAGGTTTTAACAATGGATAATAAAAAATTAACGGTTGGAAACTCGCCTGCTAAATATTTTGGATTAATAGGAATTGTTACAATTTTGTTTTTAGGATTTTTATATTTTTCTCCTAAAATTTTCGGTTCATATACATTAACGGTTTTGGGAAATGCATATATTTTTATTATTTTGGCTATCAGTTATAATCTTATAAACGGGGTTACCGGTCAGTTTAGTCTGGAGCCGAACGGATTTGTGGCAATTGGCGCTTACATTACGGCTTTACTTATGCTAAGTCCTTCTGTGAAAGCTAATATGTTTATAATTGAGCCGCCTTTGCCTCTTATAAAAGATATATATGTTCCAAATCCTTTTTTAGCTTTGATCATAAGCGGTGTAGTATCAAGCTTAATCGCTTTTGTACTTGCGTTTCCTGTTTTTAGAGTAAGGGGAGATTACTTGGCTATTGTAACACTTGGATTCGGGTTTATTATTAGAATTTTTTTAATCAATAATCCGGAAATTTCAAACGGTTCAATGGGGCTTGACAGTATTCCGGGATTTGCAAATTATTTTTGGATAGGGGTAGCTTGCTTAATTACTATTATTTTAGTGTATAATATTGTCTATTCAAAATTTGGCAGAGCTATGAAAGCAGTTAGAGATGACGAAGATGCCGCACTTGCCATGGGTGTAAACACATTCAAAACAAAAACTATAGCATTTATGACAAGTGCGTTTTTTGAAGGTGTAGGAGGCGGATTATTAGCCAGTTCAATAGGTTCGATAAGTCCTGATCAATTTACATTTATGCTGACATTTCAGTTATTAATTATTATTGTTTTGGGCGGACTTGGAAGTATGAGCGGTGCGATATTCGGAACATTGTTATTTTTGGGCAGTATGGAATTTTTAAGACCTCTTGACGACAGCACATGTAGCATTGCAGGAATTCACGGTATTCCCGGTCTTAGAATGGTTGTGTTTAGCATACTTTTACTTTTGATTATGCTTTTTGCAAGAAAAGGGCTTTTTGGAAATAAAGAAATTTGGGATTATTTTAAAATAAGGAGAAACAAATGAGTGATATTTTAAAAATCGGAAAATATGAATTTACAAACAGATTGATTATAGGAAGCGGAAAGTATCCGGATTTCAAAACAACAAGAGATGCAACAATTGCGAGTGGTGCAGAAATATTAACCGTGCCTGTAAAACGTATAAATATAACAGACAGTAGTAAAGAAAATTTAATGGATTATTTTAAAGATACAGATATTACAATTTTGCCAAATTCGGCAGGATGTACTACATCAGAAGAAGTAATAGCACTGTTTCGATCAATAAAAAAAGCGGCGGGAATTGACTTTATTAAACTTGAAATCGTCGGAGATATTACAAAAACATTATATCCTGACGTAGTGGAAACATTGAAAGCCTGTGAAGTTTTGGCAAAAGAAGATTTTACTGTTATGGCTTATACAAATGACGATCCTATAATGGCAAAAAGACTTGAAAATGCAGGCGCGTCCGCGGTTATGCCTTTGGCAGCGCCTATCGGCAGCGGTCTTGGTATTCAAAACAGATACAATGTGGTGTTTGTTAAAGAAGCTGTAAATATACCTGTAATTGTAGATGCGGGAATAGGAACGGCGAGTGATGCCGCAGTTGCCATGGAACTTGGAGCAGACGGTGTGCTGACTAATACGGCAGTGGCCAAAGCCAACAATCGAGTGGCAATGGCAGAAGCTATGAAATATGCGGTAATGGCTGGAAGAATGGCTTACAAGGCGGGAAGAATTCCTAAAAAACCTTATGCCAGTGCTTCATCTCAGGGGTTATTATAAATACCCCCTGTTCTTTTATTTTATATAAGTGACAGGCACAAAGGTTAATAATGAAAATATTTTTTTATTTTTCATGTTTATTTATATTTATTTATATCAGCATGTGTGTTTATCTTTATTTTATGCAGGAAAACAAAATTTTTAATAAAAAACGGACAAAACCGTATAAACCTCAAATAGCTAAAACAATATATTTTAAGACAAGTGACGGAATTATTTTATCAGGAGCAAGCGTCAAAAATAAAAAAAATGCTTTATTAATATTGTATTTTAGCGGAAATACAAGTAATACAATTGAATTTTTAGATAAAACCGCCCCCAAAATAAAAAATTTTAACTTTTTAGGATTTAATTATCCAGGATACGCGGATTCAACGGGAAAGCCATGTGAAAAATGTATAGAAAAATATGCTTTGGAAATTTATGACAAATATAATCCGGATATAATAATGGGCAGAAGCTTAGGAAGTGCCGTTGCAAGCTATGTAGCAGGCAAAAGGGATGTTAAAAAAGTTTTATTAATTACCCCTTTTAGTTCAATAGAATGCATAGCAAAAATGAAATATCCGTTTTTTCCTGTAAAGCTTTTTCTAAAATATCCTTTTTATGAAAATAAATTTATTTCGCATACAAGTGCACCTGTTTCTATTATAGCTTTAAAAAATGATGATAAAATTCCTCAAAAATGTTTAAATATTCTTATTAAAAATATTAAAAATCTTAAAAATATTTATTATTTAGATAAAATAAAACATGGAAATATTTATAATTATCCGCATATTGAGAAAATTATTGAAAAAGTTTTTTAAATATTTAGTATTTTTTTAAAAAGTTTTTGCTCCAAACAGTAATTTTTGGAAATGCTTTTTTTAATTTGAAGAAATTCTTGAAATCGTTTGCCAAAGCTTTACTATAAATATAGTAATGAGAATTATATAAATGTATATTTTTATTTTCAAAGTTACTGTGTAAATTTTCAAAATACAGGCGGGGGTCACCATAATAAACCACCAAATGTTTAGAAATTGACATTTCAAGAAAATCTTTTGAATTGCTTACTATATGAGTTAAAGAGCGTATGGGCTGTTTTAATGAAAGTGGAAAACGGCAATAGCTATAATTAGCGTTTGCACCAGGTACCATATGATAAGCCACAAGGTCGGTTTTCAAAGAAGTATCGGATTCAAAAATTTTTTTAGCTTTTTCAAATGAATTTAAAGGCATTGAAGGTAATTTAAATTTATCATGTATATTTGAATCTTCATAACCTCCGGCCTGAAGAATTCGCTCAACAACATCCGCACAGTTAAATTTTGCTCTGTCCCATTTTATAAGTCCCTGTTTGAAATCATTTTCAATACGAGAAACTTCAGCTGTCATAGCTGCTAAATTTTGCGTTGAGACACCGGCTACCCGAAGCCCTATTGTTTCTCTGCCATAAGCCAAGCCATATGTATTGGTATGTATTTGCGAAGGAGACGGAGGTTTTACCCCATAAAGATAATCTGCAAGACTTAAATGCTGTAAAAAATTGGAATCAACAAAAGGGTCTGCAATATAATTTGCGCTGTAAACCGTTTTATCTATACGAATGGCAATATGTCCAAAAGGATTTTCCCATATAATACGTTGTGGAGATTGGGAAGTTGCATAAGATAAAAGCAATTCAACTTTAGAGGGAGAATTAGTGTCAAGTTGTGATAATGCATTATAAATATTAAGAACAGGTTTACCGTTTTCAATGCCGAAATCATTCGGCAGGGAAGTTGAAATAAAATTGTCGCTAAGGGCAAACTTGACAATTTTTTCAATTTTAAAGTTTTCTTTAAATTTTTTCTGTGCTTTACACATTGCTTCTTTTTCCTGCGGGTTAGACAAAAACATCTGTAATAATTTAGCCGCCTGATTTGTATCAGCTGCAAGTTTAGCAACCCCAAGCCTGGCAAAAAAAGAAGCATTCTTTCTTTCATGACCGCTGATTATATTTAAAAGAATAGTAGGAACTCCTATTGAAAATGCTTCCACAGGGGTTAATCCTCCAGCTTTTGTTATTAGAATATCGGCTATACTCATTAAAGACATTAAATCATCATGTGATAACAAAGAAAAAATTTTCAAATCTACTTTATTGGATAAATTCTTTTTTAACCTTTTAAGCAAAAATCGCTGTTTTTTATTTTTTCCGCAAACAGCAATAATCTGTAAAGGTTTTTTATAATGTGAAATAATGTTTTTAATCAAAGTAGTATAATTTCCAATACCTTCTTTTCCAAAAGTGAGTAGTATAATTGGTATATTTTCTGCTAAATCATATTTATTTAAAATTGTTTTTCTTTTTTTATATCCGTAATTAGGAACATATACAGGCATACCGGTTGTCATAATTTTATCGGAGGGAACTCCTGCCGCAAGCCACATTTTCTTTAGTTCATTATGCGCAAGAAAAGTTTTGTCTATCCGTTTTGAAATTCTGGGGAAATAACCTTCAAAAAAATCTGTATGAAGCCATCCTATTTTAATGTTTTTTAACTTGCCTTTTTCCCTTAAATTGCCTAAAACCTGTGCTGCTCCGTAATGTGTTGATAAAATTACATCAGGACGCTTGTTTTTTATAAATTCAGAAACTTTTTCTTCAGGATAATCATTTGGCAGTAAAGCAAGAGATGGAACACTGTTACCTCTTATCTGAATTTCCTGAAACAAAACGTCAAAAAGCTCCGGACAGTTTCCTGCCACAAGCCAGTAAAGCTTTTCATCAATTTTACGCCACAAAGGATTCATAAAATCACGGATATCTTTCAAAATAACAACAGAATCTGAATTATATTTCAAAATTTCTTTTTTAATGGCCTCGGCAGCACTGATATGACCGTAACCGATAGAAGAATAAAAAATTATAATTTTTTTATTCTTTTTTTGTAAATATATATTCATTTTTAAACCTCATTAATTTTTATTAAAAAAATAATTTATTAAAATTGATAGTTAAAATATATTATATCATATATTGCATATTGTATTAATTACTATAAAAATATTTATTTATGATAAAATCTCAATTAAAAAGGCTAAAGAATATGAAAAAGGGTTTATTAAT
>CAYPHV010000051.1:0-7604 GCA_964410645.1 uncultured Nautiliales bacterium | reverse complement strand
AAAAGGAATTGATGTCATATGATAGATAAAACTTTATTGTCCCTTTTGGTTACTATTGTTTTTTCTTTTCTGGTAGGACTTGAGGTAAGAAGTTATAGAGAATATTTTCATTCAAAATTTGAATTTGGAAGTATCCGAACATTTACTTTTACTTCCCTTATGGGATTTATTTTTTTTAAACTTAACCCTTTATTTTATATGACGGGATTTATAATACTTTCCTTTTTTGCTCTTATTTTCTATTATTTTAAACTAAAAAACAATAAAGATAGTATTGTAACACTGCTTGTTTTATTTATTGTATACAGTTTTGGACCGTTAAGTCTAACGGAACCTATCTGGTTTATAGGGATAATATTTGTTATATTGGTGTTTGGGCTTAATGTTAAACAATTTTATCCTGAAATTTCTAAAAAAATTGATATTCATGAATTAGAAACTTTCGCAAAAATGATTCTTTTATCAATTGTAATATTACCACTGCTTCCAAAAACAAAACTTCCTTTCATTTCAATAAGTCCATTTAAAATATGGCTTATAGTAGTAGTAATTTCGGGAATTAGTTATATCGGATATATTTTACAAAAATATATTTTTTCAAACAAAGGCTATTTTTTCACGGGTCTTGCAGGAGGTGCTTACTCCTCAACTGCAACTACTGTGGTATTAGCCAGCAAAGCTGTAAATAATTGTTTAAATTCAATTACAGCAGGCATCATAGGCTCTACCGGAGTTATGTATATAAGACTTATTGTTATTGCTTATATTTTTAATTATTCAGTTGGTCAAAAAATTTTTTTGCCATATTTAATGTTATTTATTATATCTATTTTAATATCACTTTTTTATTTAAGAAAAAACTTAAATCAACAAAAAAGTGAATATGTAGACAGAAACCCGCTTGAACTAAAAACTGCATTTATTTTTGCTTTTCTTTTTATTGCAATGATTGCCGTTACAAAATTTATTCATATTCACTTTGGAAATATAGGCCTTCAAATTTTATCTTTTATAGTGGGTTTTACAGATATAGATCCGTTTATTTTATCACTTCTTACAGGTAAAATTGCAATAACTGCCCTAACAGCCGCAAAATTAATTTTTATTGCCACTGCCAGTAATAATTTTTTAAAAGCAGGATACAGTTTTTTTTTCAGTAAAAAAAAGTGTATAATTAGTACAGGTTGGTTAATTGTTTTTGGAATTATAAATTTAATATTAGCTTATATTTAAGGAGAATTTATGGATAATCAATCTTTCGAACAAAGTTTTGGTGCTGCAAAAGTTGTTACAGGTTCGATGCATTTAGTTGACACAGGCAAAACAAAAATTTTAGTTGATTCGGGTATGTTTCAAGGACATGAAGAATATCTAAATTTCGAACCGCTTGATTTTGATGTAAAAGATGTTGAATCCCTGATTATCACACACGGACATCTTGATCATGTGGGAAGAATCCCTTTAATATATAAAGCGGGATTTAAAGGAAAAGTTTTCGCACATCCTGCAACTTTTGATATTGCAAAAGTTGTATTAATGGACAGTGCAAAATTACAAGAAGAAGAATATGAAACAAAATATAAAAAAGCTCAGAGAAAAGGAAAAGAGCATTTAATAAGAAAGCCTCTTTATACCAAAGAAGATGTAAAAAAAATTTTTAAAGAAATGAAAAAAGTAAAAATTGAATACAATAAAACAATCAAAGTGGCAAAAGGTATTAAAGCTACTTTTAAAGATGCCGGACATATTTTGGGAAGTTGCTTTGTAGAACTTGATTTTCACGAATTTGATGTTCCAAAAAGAATTACATTCAGTGGAGATTTGGGAAATATGAATAATGAAATATTGCCAAAACCTCAAAAACCGACTTTTGCAGACGCACTTTTTATAGAAAGCACGTATGGAGACAGAAATCATAAAAGTTTTGATGATTCCAGAACAGAATTCAAAAAAACAGTTGTTGATACACTGTTAAACGGTGGAAATGTTATTATTCCAACATTCGCAATAGACAGAGCGCAACAAATTTTATGTCTGTTTAAAGAAATGAGCCAAGAAGGTTCACTTCCAAAAGACGCAAAAGTATTTTTAGACTCCCCTATGGCAAAAAAAGTTACAGAAGTTTATAAAAAATGGAGTAATTTACTTAGCAAAGATTGCCAAAAATTTAAGAATCATCCTTTTGAATTTCCTCAGCTAAATCTGATAAAAAATGTGGAAGAATCAAAAAAAATCAATGAAATAAACAGAGGTGCTGTTATTATAGCCGGAAGCGGCATGTGTACGGGCGGAAGAATTCTTCATCATTTCAAACATAGAATCTGGAATCCGAGAAATACCGTTCTTTTTGTAGGATATCAGGCAAAAGGCACTCTTGGAAGAGATATAGTTGAGGGTGCAAGAAATGTAAGAATTTATCATGAAGATATAATTGTAAAAGCCAATGTTGTTACAATAAACGGATTTTCCGCCCATGCAGACCAAAGGCAGTTAATAGCATGGATGCAAAAATTTACTAAATTAGATAAAATTTTCTTAATTCATGGAGAATATGACAAGCAAATAATTTTCCGATCAGTTATTCTAAATGTAATGGACAAAAAAGCCCATATAGTTGAAGAAAAAGAAAAAATATTCTTATAAAAAATAAAGCTTTTGGTCTATGGAGCGCCGTTTTTTTAGGAATAGGCTCCA
Source organism: uncultured Nautiliales bacterium (assembly GCA_964410645.1). Lineage (GTDB taxonomy): Bacteria > Campylobacterota > Campylobacteria > Campylobacterales > Nautiliaceae > JALTBU01. The sequence goes on along the minus strand of CAYPHV010000051.1, from coordinate 4,910 downwards.
TGGTCGGAGCCGGAATATTTATAGTAATAGGAGAAGCCGGAAGTATTGCAGGAAACATTGTATGGCTTTCATTTGTATTTGGAGGGATTATTGCACTTCTTAGCGGATATTCTTTGGCAAAACTTGCCTTAAGATACCCTTCACGTGGAGGAATAGTTGAATATTTAGTCCAGGAATATGGCGAAAATATCTTCTCAGGCACGATGAGTGTAATGTTTTATTTTGCCCAGCTTATTGCCTTAGCCGCAGTTGCAAAAAGTTTTGGAGAATATGGAGCAAGACTTGTTGGATATTCGTCAACTTTTGTTGTTAATTCTTTTGCCCTTGGAATATTAATATTTTTTACAATAATTAATCTAATAGGAGCGAATATAGTGGCAAAAAGCGAAAATTTGATAGTTATAATTAAACTGTCAATTTTAATACTTTTCACTATTTTATCCTTTTTTACCATAAAACCCGAGTATCTCTCTATCAAAGATACACCTCCTATTATTAATATGTTTTTTGCAATCGGACTTACTTTTTTTGCATATCAGGGATTTAGTGTAATTACAAATACAATTGAAGATATGGATAACCCAAAAAATACAATGTTAAAAGCAATGCTTATTTCAATATTGACTGTTATGGCTTTATATATTTTAATAAGCATCGTTGTTTTAGGAAATCTACCGCTAAATGAAATCATAAAAGCCAAAGATTATGCACTGGCCCTTGCCGCTAAACCGATATTGGGAATGCTTGGATTTAAAATAATGGCAATAACCGCTTTGATTTCTACTTCAAGTGCAATAAATGCCACATTATACGCCACAACTCAAATAAGCTATGACTTAGCTAAAAACGGAGAACTTCCAAAAGAATATAAATATAATATTTTTCATTCAACCGAAGGATTATTAATAAGCATTGGATTAATCATTCCTTTAGTTTTATTTTTTAATTTAACGGAAATTACAACTGTTGCAGCACTCAGTGTGCTAATTATTCAGGCAACTGTTCATCTTGGACATTTAAAACTGTATCATAAAACAAATGCAAATAAATACCTTATATTTCTTGCATTTTTTTCTATGCTCATAGTAGTATTTTTAACACTTTATTACAATATAAAAAAAGATATTAATATTGTTTGGTATTTAATTGGAAGTTTTACATTAGCTTTTGTTATGGAATATGCCTTAAGAAAAATTACAAATAGAAAAATAACAAAACAGATTCATGAAATATATAAAAGAAAATAATTAAAAAATCTATCCCATTGGATATGGGATTTCATCCTGAATTTTTTTAATATCTTTTAAAATTTCCCTGTCTAGTTTAATTCTTGCCGCTTTAAGTGAAGGCTCAAGCTGATCAAGTCTTCTTGCTCCTATAATTGTAGAAGCCACAAAATCAAATTGTTTTGAATAAGCAACCGCCAAAGTTACCGGATGGATATTGTATTTTTGTGCTATTTGAAGGAATTTTTCGGTGGCTTTTAGAGTTTTTTCGTTATAAAACCTTTTAGCGTGATTTTTTACCCTCTTATTCGGATAGTTAAGATACATCATAAATCTTGCATCTTTTGGAGGATTTGTTGTATTATATTTCCCGCTTAAAATGCCCCCGGCAATTGGAGAATACGGAATAAGTGAAACCTGTTCTTTTCTGCATACATATTCAAGCTCGTCAAAAAAACGTGGATTAAGAATACTAAAATTATTTTGAATACTTTCAAACCTTGCCAAATTTTCATATTTGGCAACGGTATTTGCTTTTGTAAGTCCGTAAGCACTGTCGTTTGAAGTCCCTATATATCTGACTTTTCCCTCTTTCACAAGCTCATCAAAAGCCCTCAAAGTTTTTTCAATCGGCACAACTGTATCAGGCCAGTGCTGTTGATAAAGATCAATATAATCAGTCCCTAGTCTTTTTAAACTACCCTCAACCGCCCTTTTTATATGAAACCTGTCCATTGCCGTAAGTCCATGTCGAATTGGAGGTATAAACCATCCGCTTGCCGCTCCGGCAACTTTACTTGCCAAAATAATACTGTCTCTGCTTTTGGTTTTTAGCCACTCCCCTATTATTTTTTCAGTCTCCCCGGCCCATTTTTCTTCGGGCGGGACCGGGTAAAGTTCTGCCGTATCAATAAAATTTATTCCGTCTTCGTATGCTTTGTCTAAAATTTTAAAAGCTTCTTTTTTATCAGTCACACTTCCAAAAGTCATTGTCCCTAGACAGAGGACACTGACTCTGAGCCCGCTTTTTCCTATATATCTGTATTCCATAGCTATAAATCAGACATTTCATTTTTCATAATTTTTGAAAAAGTATTAAAATAAATGTCTTTTGCTTTTTGCAAAGGCATTTCAATTTCATTTATTTTTATAATATTTTCTCCCACTTTTCCTATTTTTTCGCAGTATATTCCTTTTTTTCGGCACTCTGCTTCGAAATATTTTTCATCATTTGCAGCTATTTCAACCATAGCTCTACTAAGAGTTTCAGAAAATAAATCTTTTTTATTTTTTAAATTAATATTTATTTCTATTCCTTTATTGCTGACACAGGCCCATTTATATGCAGCAATCGCTATTCCGCCCGCGCCAATATCTTTCGCGCTTAATATTTTATCATTTTGTAATATTTTCCAAAGTTTAAATTCTTTTTCAAAATTAACTTCCGGATGAACCCCCGCTACAGTATTTCCGAATACTTTCAAATATAAACTTCCTCCAAATTCACTTTTAGTTTCGCCTAAAATATAGATACTGTTTCCTTTTATTTTCAAATCGCTTGTTCTAAAACTGTCTCCCGCTCCCACCATCGCAATTTCAGGAGTGGGATAAATTCCGACACCTTCGTTTTCATTATGAAGTGAGACGTTTCCGCTGACTACCGGAGTATTTAGTGCTTTGCATGCTTCTTTTATTCCAATGCAACCCTCTTTAAACTGCCACATTATTTCGGGATTCTCAGGGTTTCCGTAATTCAGGCAGTCTGTAATTGCAAGAGGAGTAATTTTTTTAACCGCTATATTTCTTCCGGATTCCATAACTGCGGCAGCTGCACCAAGACGTGGGTTTATATAATTAAATCTTGCATTACACTTAGTACTCATTCCCAAAAATTTACCGTTTTCTTTAATCCTTATAACACTTCCATCCGTTTTTTTTGTATCAACTGTATTTGTTCCAACCATAGAATCATATTGTTCATAAACCCATGCTTTATTAACAACTTCACTTTCACTTGCAAGTTTTTCAAACGCTTCCTGAGGCTCAATTTCAGGAATTTCAACATTTTTTATTGTTTTTAAATATTCAGGTTTCTTTACCGGGCGGCAGAGCTCCGGAGCTTCTTCGGTAATCGGGGCAACGGGAATATCCCCGACTTTTTTCCCTTTCCAAAACAGCTCAACTTTTTTAGTATCTGTAACTTCTCCTATAACCTCGGCGTCAAGATCATATTTTTTAAATATTTTAATTACTTTGTCTTCATATCCTTTTTTCGCACAAATAAGCATTCTTTCCTGGGATTCGCTAAGCATAAGCTCATATGGATTCATACCCTCTTCTCTCATAGGAACCTGATCAAGGTACATTTTTAAACCGCTTCCACTTTTTCCGGCCATTTCAAAACTGCTGCTTGTAAGTCCCGCGGCTCCCATATCCTGAATGCCTATAATATAATCTGTTTTAAAAAGTTCTAAACATGCTTCCATTAAAAGTTTTTCGGTAAAAGGATCCCCTACCTGAACGGTCGGTCTTTGATCTTCGTCTCCTTCTTTGAAGCTGTCGCTGCTCATAACGGCACCTCCAAGCCCGTCTCTTCCTGTTTTACTTCCTACATAAATTACAGGATTTCCAATGCCTTCGGCCTTTGCATAAAAAATTTCATCCTGAGGACAAATCCCAAGCGAGAATGCATTAACCAAAATATTTCCTTTGTAGCATTCTTCAAAAGCACATTCACCGCCTATAGTGGGTACTCCGATACAATTGCCATATCCTCCGATACCTGCAACCACACCGCTTAGTAAATGTCTATGCAGTTTTGCAATTTTGTCATTTCCTTTTACATGTGCAAATCTAATAGAATTCAAATTGGCAACAGGCCTGGCGCCCATTGTAAAAATATCCCTTAAAATTCCACCTACCCCTGTGGCTGCACCCTGATAAGGCTCTATAAAGCTCGGGTGATTATGACTTTCCATTTTAAAAACAGCCGCCATTCCTTCGCCTATATCAATAACACCCGCATTTTCACCCGGACCCTGAATTACCCAGGGAGCTTTGGTTGGAAACCCCTTTAAATAGCATTTACTTGATTTATAAGAACAGTGTTCACTCCACATAGCGCTAAAAATACCGAGTTCTATCAAATTCGGAGTTCTTTTTAAAATATCCACAATATGTTTATAATCATCTTGACTTAATTTATGTTTTTCCAAAGTTTTTTCAAGAGTGTCATTATCTATGTGCATCTTCATTATTAGCCTTTTTTATTTGAATTTTACCATTAAAACTCGATATTCTCAAGATTATGCCGAGGGGAAAGCTTAATTAAAAGTTTCTGTGTAAAAAGTTCATGGCATTTAGGACATCTGGTAGAATAAATAGGAAATGTTTTTTTACAATTACGGCAATAATATTCAAATTCTATTTCAGCTAAATTTTCAGGTAAATGTTTTAAAGATTCTATTTCAAAAGGAGCTTTTTTGCTGCATTGTTTTATTTTTTTTGCCGCTAAAATATTACAAAATTTTTCTTCGTCAGGAATATCATTTCTGTGCCAATATAAATCAAGATAATCGTATACATCGATTATTTTATAGGCATAGCTTGGATTATTCTTGAATAAATACAATAAATATTCTCTTTTTATAAAAGGATATTTATTATAAATATCACCGAAAGTTT
>CAYPHV010000050.1:0-7619 GCA_964410645.1 uncultured Nautiliales bacterium | reverse complement strand
TGTCAAGAAGTTTTCGAAGAAATATTGAAAAAAGAGAAAATTTTCTAAATTTTAAAATAATTTTGAAGAGAAGATACGCTGATTTCGTTATTTTGAAGAAATTTGATTGCATCAACAGCGGCTAAGGCTGCGGATATAGTTGTAAAATACGGAATACCGTTATTTAAAACTTCACGTCTGATAATTTTTGCATCATTTTTGCTTGCTCTATTATCACTCGTATTTACAACCAAAGCGATTTCCTCATTTTTGATCATATCAACGATATTAGGCCTTCCTTCGCTTACTTTCAATACTTTTTTGACATCAATTCCTGATGCTGTTATCACTTTGTATGTTCCGCTTGTTGCCACAATGTCAAATCCAAGTTTTTTAAGCGATTTGGCAAGATTTGGAGCAGATTCTTTATCAAGGTCTGTAAGTGAAATAAATACCCGGCCTTTTGTGGGAAGTATATTCTTGCAGGCCTGCTGGACTTTTGAAAAACTTTCACCAAAGCTTGAACTTATTCCCATAACTTCTCCGGTAGATTTCATTTCAGGTCCCAAAATCAAATCTGCCCCGGGTAATTTATTAAAAGGAAATACTGCTTCTTTAAGCGCAATATGCTTTTTTATATGCGGCTTATAAACATTTCCGTCAAACGTTACTACATTAAATTTATTATAAAAATTAAGTGCTTCTTCCAAAATATTTCCATCGTTGATATCAGGATTATATACCAGATTCCACATAATTCTTGTAGCAATTTTGGCCAAAGGCATACCTGTAGCTTTTGAAACAAAAGGCACTGTTCTGCTTGCCCTCGGATTTACCTCTATTAAAAACAGTTTATTTCTGTGAAGGGCGTATTGAATATTAAGAAGCCCTTTTACACCGAGATTCAAAGCTATTTTTTTTGTGGCATTTTCTATTTCTTTTATTTTTTCCCTGCTTATACTGACCGTCGGCAAAGAACAGGCACTGTCCCCGCTATGAATTCCGGCTTCTTCTATATGCTGCATTATTCCGCCGATATATACATTTTTTGTATCGCTTAAAGCATCCACATCAAGTTCAATCGAGTTATCCAGAAATTTGTCTATCAACACCGGCGATTTATTACTAACGCTTACCGCCTCATCCATATATTCTCTAAGTTCATCTTCATTATAAACAATTCTCATAGCTCTGCCGCCAAGCACATAACTGGGCCTCACAAGTACCGGATAGCTTATTCTTTTTGCTATTTTAAAAGCTTCTTTTTTTGTAAAAGCGGTTCCGTTTTCGGGCTGATTCAGTTTTAATTTTTGAATAAATTTTGAAAATTTTTCCCTGTCTTCCGCTTCGTCTATTACCTCAGCCGACGTTCCTATAATTTTTGCGCCTATTTTTGTAAGATCTCCGGCAAGTTTAAGAGGTGTTTGTCCGCCAAACTGAACAATGACCCCGTCCGGATTTTCAAGCTCTATTACGTTTCTCACCCTTTCAAAATCAATAGGTTCAAAATACAATACGTCACTCGTGTCATAATCGGTTGAAACAGTTTCGGGATTACAGTTATACATTATTGTTTTAACGCCCAAATCAGTAAGGGCATATGCCGCGTGCACACAGCAATAATCAAATTCAATTCCCTGCCCTATTCTGTTTGGCCCTCCGCCTAAAATTAAAACCTTTTTATCATTAAAATCCGCTTTTCTGAGCGGAACATTTTTGGTAATATTTACAGTGGAATAAAGATAACTTGTAGTAGTGTCAAATTCAGCCGCGCAGGTATCGACTTCATTATAATCTATATTTATGCCCATTTTTTTTCTTGCCTGATATACGTCTTCTTCGCTCACATTTGCTAAAAAGGAAATTTTTTTGTCTGAAAATCCATAACTCTTGGCGTATCTTAATAATTCTTCGTTTTTCAAAATATCCTGATCAATAAACTTTTCAAAATCGACTATTTCTTTTATCTGATTTAAGAACCATCTGTCGATTTTACACAAATCATAAACCTCGTTTACACTTAATTTTTTTCTAAAAGCTTCAGCAATATATAAAATTCTTTTATCATTTGGAATTCTTATTTTTCTTTTTAGTTCTTCTTCACTGCATTCTACCGGGTCCAATCCGCTGAGTCCTGTTTCCAAACTGCAGATGGCTTTTTGAAGAGATTCTTTAAAGGTTCTGCCAATGGCCATCACTTCACCGACGCTTTTCATAGAAGTGGTAAGAGTGGCATTCGCACTTGGAAATTTCTCAAATGTAAATCTTGGAATTTTTGTAATAATATAATCACTCACAGGTTCAAAACTTGCGGCGGTTCCGGTAATATCGTTTGTAATTTCATCCAAAGTATACCCGACGGCCAAAAGTGTAGCCACTTTTGCAATCGGATAACCTGTGGCTTTACTTGCAAGGGCGGAACTTCTCGAAACTCTCGGATTCATTTCAATTACAATCATTCTGCCGTTTTCAGGATTTATTGCAAACTGAACATTACTTCCACCCGTATCAACGCCTATTTCTCTTAAAATCGCAAAAGACGCATCCCTTAATCTCTGATATTCTTTATCGGTAAGAGTAAGCGCCGGGGCCACAGTAATAGAATCCCCCGTATGAACTCCCATCGGATCAACATTTTCAATAGAGCATACTATAATACAGTTGTCTTCCCTGTCTCTTATAACCTCCATTTCGTATTCTTTCCAGCCGATAACGCTTTCCATTATTTCAATTTCGCTGATGGGGCTCGCTTCAAGACCTGTTTTGGCAAGTTCTTTAAATTCATCCATATTATACGCAATACCGCTTCCAAGCCCTCCCAGTGTAAAAGAAGCTCTGAGAATGGCGGGAAACCCTATTTCTTTAACCGCCTGGACAGCTTCTTCCATATTGTTTACGGCTTTGCTTTTTGCCATTTCAAGACCTGTTTTTTTAACAGCCTGTTTGAAGATATTTCTGTCTTCCCCTTTTTTAATAGCTTCCGGATTAGCCCCTAAAAACTCAACTCCTTTAAGCATTCCTTTTTCATACATTTCCATTGCGACGTTAAGAGCGGTCTGTCCGCCCATGGTAGGAAGAATCGCATCAATTTTTTCTTTTTTAATAATTTTTTCAATAACGCCCGGGATAATGGGTTCGATATATGTAGCATCGGCAAATTCAGGATCAGTCATAATAGTGGCGGGGTTTGAATTAATTAAAACAACTCTGTATCCGAGAGATTTTAGAGTTTTGGCAGCCTGAACACCCGAATAATCAAATTCACAGGCCTGTCCTATAATAATGGGCCCGGAGCCTATAAGTAAAATAGTTTTGATATCTTCTCTTTTTGGCATAAAAAACCTTTTTTATATGTAATTATACCTTAAAATTTACAATAAAAAACGCAAAATGATATAATTTCAAAAAAGGAAATCCTTGAATCTTCCTCAGAAAATTGAAGCGCTGAGAAAAGCGACTGTTTTTAACAAACAGGCAAAAAAAGAAGCTTTTGAAATTTTGAAAACGCAAAAAGAATATCTTGTAAAATGTATCAACAGCGATGTAAACGACAACAGTGTTTTTAGAAATTATGAAGATTATATAACTTCCTGTATGTTTGAATCAAAAGGCATAATGAAAAGATTTAAACCCTTAAAACGTCAAAAAGTATTCTCTTCAAAAGAATTTCTGGAATTTTTTCTTAATGATTTAAAGAACACGCCGAAAGAATTAAAACTAAAAAAAATCGGATGCTTTGACACGGAAACCACTGATATCAACGGTTATATCGTTTCTTTTGCTTTTATAATCCAGGATATGGAGACTAAAGAAACAACAAATATTTACGAGCTTTTAAATCCAAAAGCAAAAATAAGTGAAGAGGCTTATCAAATACATAAAATTTCCGAAAAAGATGTAAAAAATAAGCCGGTATTTGAAGAAAGAAAAGATTATATTCTCTCTTTATTCGACAGCGTGGATATGGTAGTGGGACATAATGTATTTTTTGATTTCGGCGTATTAAAAAGAGAGCTTGAAAGAATAAAATATTTTCCTCATATTATAAAAATTCCGATTTTTGATACAATGTTTTATTCGTGGGATATAGTAATTTTAGATAAGAAGAAACAGCCAAGACTCGAAGAGGCCGTTGCGTTTTTTCTGGGAAATCAAAAAGCAAATTATCATAACTCGCTGGAAGACACCAGAATGACTCTAAAAGTATTCAATAAATTAATGGAAGGGGGTAAATAATGAATATATTTGACAGTATAATTTTGGGAATTGTAGAAGGGATAACCGAATTTCTGCCAATATCTTCAACAGCTCATTTAATAATAGCCTCAAATCTTTTAGAACTGAAGCAAACTGTTCAAAATGTAGCTTTTGAGGTAATTATACAATTGGGTGCGACTCTTGCCATTGTTATGATTTATCTTGAAAAAATTAATTTTAAAGAAATAAATCTTTGGAAAAAGGTAACTGTAGCTTTTCTGCCCCTTGCGGCAATAGGATTTTTATTAAGACACCACATAAAAGAACTTTTTAATCTTTATACGGTTGCATGGATGTTTATAATCGGAGGAATTGTATTTTTTATTGTCGAAAAATTTTATTCCGAAGAAAAAACAAAAGTAAACGACGTGGAAAAAGTAAATTACAGGCAGGCTTTGATCATAGGAATTTTTCAGGTTTTCGCCTTAATTCCGGGAACAAGCAGAAGCGGAGCCACCATAGTCGGAGGAATGTTATGCGGACTTAACAGAAAAACGGCCGCCGATTTTAGTTTTTTACTTGCAATCCCGACTATGTTTGCGGCAAGCGGATATGAATTTGTAAAAAACGTTTCGTCTTTTAAAGATCAAAATTTATTAATACTTTTAATAGGGTTTACAGTAAGTTTTATAAGCTGTTATATAGCGGTCAAATGGTTTTTAAATTTTGTAAAAAAATATACGCTGAATCCTTTTGGAATATATAGAATTATTGTAGGCCTGGCATTATTTTATATGCTGTATTCGCATATCTTACATTCCTGATTGCGGGCCTTACCACTCAAACTCTTACAAGTTTGGAAAATTATAATTTAATAAGTTAATATATGTAAAATGGAGTAAAAAAATGGAAAATAAAAAGTTAATATTTTCGCCAAATGATTTGATTGAAGAAAAATATAAAATATATAATGGTGATTGTATTGACATTTTAAGAAAGCTGCCAAAAAAATCAGTTGATTTAATTTTTGCCGACCCTCCTTATAATTTACAATTAAAAAATGAACTTTATCGTCCTAATCAGAGTAAAGTTAATGGTGTCAATGACGAATGGGATAAATTTGATTCCAATGAAGAATATGATAAATTTACAAAAGAGTGGTTAAGTGCCTGTCAAAAAGTGATGAAAGATGATGCGACTATATGGGTAATAGGAAGTTATCACAATATTTTTAGAGTTGGTAAAATAATGATGGATTTAGGTTTTTGGATACTCAATGATGTTCAATGGTATAAAACTAATCCTATGCCAAATTTTAGGGGTGTTAGATTTACAAATGCAACTGAAACTTTAATATGGGCAAAAAAAAGTGAAAAACAAAAACGATATACTTTTAATTATAATGTAATGAAACAATTAAACGGTGGAAAACAGATGACTTCTGTTTGGCAAATTCCATTATGCACCGGCAACGAAAGAATCAAAGATGAAAATGGTAAAAAAGCTCATTCCACACAAAAACCGGAGGAGTTATTAAAGCGAGTTATATTATCAAGTTCAAAAGAGGGAGATTTGATTCTTGATCCATTTAGCGGAAGTGGAACAACCTGTGCAGTTGCAAAGAAATTAAACCGAAGAGCAATTGGAATAGAAAAAGATGCAAAATATGTAGAAATTTCAAAAAAAAGATTAGCCCAAATAAATACTAAAGATTATGCTCATTTGCAACTGAAAGAACCAAAAAAGGAAATATTACAACGGGTTAGTATGAAAGAATTGGTTAAAAACGGTTATTTTAAAATTGGTGAGAAAATTTTTACAAAAAATAAAAAACACTCAGCTATTATCTTAGATAATGGATACATTCAAAGTAATGTAGGAATGGGTTCAATTCATAAAATTGGTGCATTACTTAAAGGAACTGAAAGCTGTAATGGCTGGATGTTTTGGTATTATAATGATAACGGAAATATGAAGTTAATTGATGAAAAAAGAAAGCAATATAGAATTAACAATGCAAAATAATATAAAAAAATTTATTAAAGATGCTGTCTCTAATTTGATAAATCACACATCAAATCAAAAAAAGATAGAAAAACTTATAAAAATACATAAAGCCAAAATACATTTTGTGCCAATAAGATATAGAATTTTTGGAGGATTATTGCAATCTATGAATATTCAATTTGGAAATTTTATAGAAAAACTTTTACATATTATAGTTGAAAATGAAAATCATTTGAAAATAAAAAAAGAACTTTCAGGTAAAAGAAATATAAAATTATCAATGACTCAAAATAGTGATAAATTAATAGATAATTTTATCACAGACTGCCAAAATAATAATTATAATGATGCTCAATTGTTAAATAATTTCACTAATTTAATCAAAAAATGTTTGGAATTTGAACAAAAAATAATAGATAAAGATATAAATATTAGGCATGATATTGATGCTTTGTTTTATGATAATAATAAAAAATATTACTATTTAGAAGTAAAATATAATGATGACCATGATACAGGTAAATATGCAGATATCAATAGAAAATTTATAAAATCATATATCGGTATATGCAATCAATTAAATATATATGATATGAGTAAATTTAAACCTATTCTATATTATTTCACAAAAAAAAGAATGAAAGGAAATATTTATTTACCAGAAAAAGAGATAATTTATAGAGGCGACAGATTATTTAATGAATTTTTTAATATTAAATATTCTCAATTAGATAATCTTATGACAAATATTGGTGACGATAAAGATATAATCGAATTATTTGATAATTTATATAATAATATTAGAAACAAAATTTTTTAGAACAGTGGAATTGAAAATTAACTACAAGAAAGAATAGAGATAAATATTTGTAATCTTATAGATGAAACTGAATATCCAATTTTCCTAATTTTTTAATTATTCTTTGTTTATCTATTGTTTGTATTTGATCTATTGCTATATAAGAATTTTCATTATTTTTAACTCTTGCTGGATAATTTCTTGATTTTGAAGTCATTGGAGCTATTATTACAGTATTTATATTAAAATTCATTTCATTTGGAGAAATAATTACGCAGGGCCTTGTTTTTTTTATTTCAGAGTCTATTGTGAGGTCTAAATTAACTAAAACTATAGAATATTGATTATGCTATATCTTTTTCAAATACATCATTTATTAAAAGAGTATCATCATTATTTTTTCTCATTTGTTTAAATGCTTCGTTCCAATCTTTTCTTGCATTTTTTTCAACAGGTTCTATAATAAGATAATTTCCTTTTACAATCATTTTTGCAGTATCCGTATCTAATCTACATTCTTTTGGTATTCTTATAGCTTGAGAATTTCCACTTTGAAAAACTTTTGTAATAACTTCCATATAAATCCTTGTATTTTATTTTTAATAGTATATACAAATATATATTATTTGTTAATATT
>CAYPHV010000049.1:0-7835 GCA_964410645.1 uncultured Nautiliales bacterium | reverse complement strand
TTTTTTTGTTTTTGATACAATTCTAATAAATTGATGAATGGAAATTATGTATTTTAATAAGGAATGAAATGAAAAAATATTTATTAATCGGATTGTTAGTAATAAGCCTGAATGCAGAAATAGTTGATAAAATAGTGGCAAGTGTGAATAATGAACCAATTACATCATATGATATTCAGATTGTTATGAAAAAACTTCATTCTGATAAAAATAAAGCACTCAATTTTTTAATTGATCAAAAAATAATAGACAGTGAAATTAAAAAAAGAAATATAAGTGTAGATGATTTTGATATAAACAATGCTTTAGAAAAAATTGCCAAACAAAATAATTTATCTCTTTTTGAATTTAAAAATATTTTAGAACAAAAAGGAGAACTTGAAAAAGCAAAAAAAGAGATTAAAAATAATTTGTTAAAACAAAAACTGTTTGGGCAAATAATAAATGCAAAATTAAGAATTTCACCGGATGAAATTAAAGAATATTATGAAAATAATAAAAATAATTTTGCTGTTTTTAACACCGTTCGACTTATTAAATATTCTTCAAATAATCCTAAGATTTTAAAAAAATTATTTAATAATCCTTATTATACGGATAAAAGTATTTTGGTACAGACACAGGTTTATAATTCGGATAATTTGTCTTTAAATAAAATGTATTTGTTTAAAAATACGAAAATAGGACAATTTACACCCATAATAAACGAAGGGTTATCATATGTTACTTATTATATTTCCGATAAAGAAGGGGAAAAATATTTGTCTTTTAAAAAAGTAAAAAATGTTATAATTAATCAATTGGCCGCACAAAAAAGAAATCGGATTTTAAAAGAATATTTTGATAAATTAAAAAATAGGGCTGATATCAAAGTGTATAATTAAATTTTTTAGCTAGGCTTTATTTTTTTCTCTCTAAGTTGCCCGCATGCAGCTGAAATATCCATTCCTTTACTTTTTCTTATAGTGCACATAACACCTTTATTTATCAAATAATCTTGAAATCTTTTCATAGTTTCTTCATCAGGTCTTTTGAAATCTGTTCCAGGATAGGGATTAAAATAAATCAAATTTACTTTGCTTGGTATTCCATTTAATAATTTTACCAGTTTTTTTGCGGCACCGATATCATCATTTATATTTTTAATAACCAAATATTCAAACATTACTTTTTTTCTTTTATCAATCGGAAATTCTTTAACGGCATCTATTACACTTTTTATATTATACGCTTTATTCATCGGAATTAGTTTTTCTCTTGTTTCATCATCAACAGCATGAAGAGAAATTGCCAAATTAACCCCTAAATTTTCACTTCCAAGTTTTTTTATTTTCGGGGCAATTCCTGAAGTTGAAACAGTTTGTCTTCTTGTCGAAATATTCATTCCGTCAGGATGGGATAAAATTTTTATAGCTTTTATTGAATTATTATAATTATCAAGCGGCTCGCCCATTCCCATATATACTACATTGATGGCTTTGTTTTCATCAAAATTTTTAAATTTTTTCATCCACCAAACTTGCCCTACAATTTCTCCGGCACTAAGATTTCTGATAAATCCGCCTTTTGCTGTTAAACAAAAAGCACATCCTACTTTGCATCCAACCTGTGTAGAAACACAAACAGTATATTTGTTTTCTTTCATTTTTATTAAAACAGTTTCGATTGTTCTGTTATCTTTTAATTTAAATAAAAATTTTTCTGTTTCATCTGTTGAAATTTCATGATTTATAAGTTCAAAAGGATTTATAGTAAAATTATTGGATAATTTTTCGCGCATTAATTTTGGAATATTTTGCATTTTATCAAAATCATCTATGTATTTTCTGTATATCCATTGATACAGCTGTTTTATTCTAAATTTTGGCTCTATGCCCATTTCAAGTAAATCTTGCGGTAAATAATCCATAAACAGTTTTTTATCCATTAATTTCCTTTATAATTCTTTTTTTTATTAAATGTTTTATTAATTTTTCTTTTGCTTTTTTTATATTTTTTTTATATTCATTATGTGCTGATTTATTACAATAATTTGTAATTATAAAAATTCCAAGAACAGGAATATCAAATTCTTTTGCCACTTTTAAAACCGAAAAAAATTCCATATTTTCAGCTTCAATATTTAATTTTAAATAAGCCTTTGAGATATTTTCATTTGTTGTAATATAATTGCTTGAATTAATAATTGTTTCACGTGAAACATTCCCGAATGATATAATATTATCAACAGGTGTATAACATTCTTTTTTCAGGAAACAATTTTCTATATTGCTCGCGCATTTACTTTCGATTATATCAAAAAGGTTTAATTTTCCATAACTTCCTGCGGTGCCGATAAAAACTAAAAATTCAGGTTTATAAAAAAGGCATAATTTTGTCAAATTTATAGCACTTTCTATTAATCCTATACCAATTGGAAGGGCGAAATTAAAAATTTCCTGATTCCCGGCTGAAATAATTGTTAATTTTTCATTTTTCATTTTTCATTGCCCATTTACTATGGTTTCACGTGAAACATTATTTACAATCTAAAATTATTTTATATTTTTCTTTAATCCATGTTGGTTTGAATATAACTTGTGTTTGATCGGGAGAAAGGAATATTATTTTTTTAATTTTACATTGTTTATACGTGTTTTTTATTTTTTGAATAATTTTGTATTGAATGCGGTCCGTGTTTATTATTCTTATTTTTATATTTTTATATTTTGTATTTTTCGGTGCATAAAATTCATTGTTTAAATAATTATTTATCTGTTGCATATCTGTATATAAAACATAACCGTTTTTTGTTTTAAAAAAAGGAAAAGGAAAAGTTAAATTGTTTACGTTTGTCCTGATTAATACAGCATCTTTATTCGGGCAAATATAATTTTTATATATTTTTGTAAATTCTACTTTAAAACCTAAAAGTAGCATAGGTATAAATAAAAAAATTAATTTGATTTTCATCTTAATACTCCTTTAATCAAATTCTTACACTGATATTATTTTGTTTTAAATATTTTTTTAAATCGATTATATCTATTTCTTTAAAATGAAAAATAGAAGCGGCTAAAGCTGCGTCGGCTGAATGTTCAAAAACTTCTTTGAAATGTTCCATTTTTCCGGCCCCTCCGCTAGCAATTACAGGAACATTTACCAGTTTGCTTATTTTTTCTGTGATTTGAATATCAAAACCGTTTTTTGTTCCGTCTGTATCCATACTAGTAAGAAGTATTTCCCCAGCGCCTCTATTTGTAACTTCTTTTGCCCAAGACAGGGCATCTATCCCTGTATCTTCACGGCCTCCTTTAATAAAAACATTCCATTTATCAGTGGCCGTTTTTTTAACATCTATTGCAACCACAATACATTGGCTTCCAAATCTTTTGGCTCCCTTGTTTATTAAATCCGGCTTTTTTACAGCGGCTGAATTAATTGAAACTTTGTCACATCCTACATTTAATAAATTGTAAATATCATTAAGTTCGCTAATACCTCCCCCGACAGTTAAAGGTATAAATACTTCTTTTGCAACTTTTTTGATTATTTCCACAATGGGCTTTCTTTTTTCAAAACTTGCCGTAATATCAAGAAATGTAAGTTCATCAGCGCCTTCTTCATTATATCTTATTGCAGTTTCAACCGGGTCTCCCGCATCTTTTAAGTCTATAAAATTAACCCCTTTTACAACTCTTCCATTCATAACATCTAAACAGGGTATTATTCTTTTGGCAAAATATTCCATTTAAGGCCTTTTTTGTTATAATTTTAACAAAATATGAGATTTTTTAAAAAGGATATGGTATAATCAAGGCCAAGAAACATTTCGGGCAGAATTTTTTAAAAAATAAATATTATTTAGAAAAGATCGTCCAATCGATGCCCAATACAAATAATCTGGCAGTAGAAATTGGGCCTGGCTTAGGCGATTTAACAGAAAAGTTGTTGGAAAAAAGAAGAGTTCTGGCAGTAGAAATAGATAAAGATTTATGCGAAATTTTAAAGAAAAAATTTCCTAAATTAGAATTAAAATGTGGTGATGTATTTGATTATTGGCAAGAAAATTTGGTAAATGAAGCGTATGATTTAATAGCGAATTTACCTTATTATATTGCTACAAGGATAATTTTAAAAGCATTAAAAGATAAAAATGCTAAAAATATTTTAGTTTTGATACAAAAAGAAGTTGCAGATAAATTTGTTGCGAGGGCAGGAGTTAAAAATAACGGTTCAATAAGTATTTTAGCGCAAAGTATTGCTAAAGTAACAAAACTTTTTGATGTTCCGTCAGATGCATTTGTTCCTGCTCCTAAAGTAACAAGCAGTGTTATTTTATTTGAGAAATTTAAGGGTTCTTATGACAAAGGTTTTGCAGAATTTTTAAAAACAGCTTTTGCAAGCCCCAGAAAAACACTTAAAAAAAACTTATCTGTACTTTATAAATTTGATCCGGATAAATACGGATTTGAAACAAATATCAGACCGCATCAAATTAACAGCTCAACTTTTTTCCAACTCTTTTCTGCACTTGCCACAGAAAGGAGTAATAATGGAAAAAAATACGAATCTTCAAAAAGCAAAAAATAATATTGCAGAAGAAAATTTAAAAAACGATCAAAAAGAAAAAAACCAAATCGGAAAAAATCCGAATAAACAAATTAAAAAAGATTATAAACAAAAATCTGATTCAAAAAATTTTGTATGGTTTAAAGATTTGAATAAAGCATTCAATGAAAATGAAAAAATTCAGAAGGCAAGGCTTAGCTGCTTTAATAAAGTAGATGCTAATGCAAACGGATGGATTAAATTTACACCTCTTGGGGGACTTGATGAAATAGGCGGTAACTGTGCGGTACTGGAAACAGAAAAAAGTGCTGTAATTATAGATTGCGGTATGAGCTTTCCGAATGAAGATATGCATGGAGTTGATATATTAATACCGGATTTTACATATCTTAGAGAAATCAAACATAAAATAAAAGGTCTTATAATCACTCATGGGCATGAGGATCATATAGGGGCGGTTCCTTATCTTTTTAAAGAAATGCAATTTCCTATTTATGGAACAAGTTTGCCTCTTGCCATGATTGAAAATAAGTTTAAAGAGCATAAACTGCTTAAATATAGAAGTTATTTCAGAAGTGTTAAAAAACGTCATCCTATACAAATAGGGGATTTTAAAATAGAATGGATTCATATGACACATTCTATTATAGATTCTTCGTCTTTGGCTATTCAAACGCCTGCGGGAACTATTATTCATACAGGTGATTTTAAAATAGATTATACTCCTATTGACGGATATCCGCCTGATTTGCACAGACTTGCATATTATGGAGAAAAAGGGGTTTTAGCATTATTCAGTGATTCTACAAATTCGCATAGATCAGGAATTACACCAAGCGAAAGCGTTGTAGGCAAAACATTTGACGATTTGTTTTTAAAAACTAAGGGAAGAGTTATAATGTCTACATTTTCTTCTAATATTCACAGGGTATATCAGGCGATTGAAAGAGGCATAAAATACGGAAGAAAAGTGTGTATTATAGGCAGAAGTATGGAGCAAAATCTAAATATTGCCATGAATTTAGGTTATATTAAATTTCCAAAGGATATTTTTATAGATCCGTATGAAATAGGTAAATACAAAGATGATGAAATTCTAATTGTAACTACCGGAAGCCAGGGAGAAAGCATGAGCGCACTTTATAGAATGGCAATCGATGAACACAGACACGTAAAAATCAAAGAAGGTGATCAGATTATATTAAGCGCGAGAGCGATTCCTGGAAATGAACCTACCGTATCTCAACTTATTAATTATTTAATGAAAAAAGGTGCAAAAGTCGCTTATCAGCAGTTTAGTGAAATACATGTAAGTGGGCATGCAAGCCAAGAAGAACAAAAATTAATGATAAGATTAGCTAAGCCTAAATATTTTTTTCCGGTTCATGGCGAATATAATCATAGAATGAAACATAAAGAAACCGCACTTAGCGTAGGAATTCCGGAAGAGAATATATTTGTAATGGAAGATGGGGAACAATGGGAAATAAGTCCTAAAAGAGTTAGAAAAATTAAAAATGTTCAAACAGGAAAAATTTGCATTGATAATCAAGTAAATATAAAAATAGAGAACGATGTTGTAATAGACAGGCAAAAATTGGCCAACGAAGGTATTATTATGATAGTGGCCCAGATTGATAAAAGAAATAAAAAACTTCTTTCTAGGCCTAGAGTTACAACTTATGGAATTATTTCCAATAAAGAAGATAAAGTTTTTGCAAAAGAAATGGAAGAAATTTTAATAAATTATATAAATCACGCAAAAGATTATGTTTATGAAAAAAACAGAATTTTTGAGAATGAATTAAGAAATGTTATTAGAAAACATATATTCAGAAAGATAAAAAAGTATCCTACGATAGTTCCTATAGTTTATTTTATGTAATTTATCTTTTTCCTTTTCTTTATTTATGCAATGTTTGACCAATTCTTAAAACACCTAAATTTTAAACTAATATGTTATAATTAAAGTAAAAAGGACATATATGGGTGAAAAAAAAATAAAATATCCCTGTATGTGGGGATTTAGAATTATAGGCACGGATAAAGAAAAAATGAAAACGGCTGTTAAAGAATGTATAAACAATCAAGAATGTAAAATTGAAAATAATAATCAAAAAAGTAAGTATTGTTCTCAAAAATTTCAAGCTTATGTAGCTAGTGAAGAAGAGAGAAATGAATTTTTTAAAAGACTCCAAAATCATAAAAATATTAAATTTGTTTTATAACCATAAAAAAGGAAAATAATGATTACTTTAAATACTCCTATTGATATGCATCTTCATTTAAGAGAGGGTAAAATATTAAAAGATGTTTTGCCTTATACATCTTGCCAGTTTGCAGCGGCAGTTATTATGCCGAATTTAATTCCTCCTGTTGATAATAAAGAAAGACTCGAAAGTTATAAAGAGGAAATTTTGAAAAATTCGGAAAATTTTACTCCTTTAATGAATATTTTTATGAGAAAATACAGCGAAAATGAATTAAAAGAATTAAAAAATAATATTTTTGCAATAAAACTTTATCCTGCGGGAATTACTACAAATAGTGAAAAAGGAGTGAAAAGTCTTAAAAATATTTATCCTGTGCTTGAAATGATGCAGGAACTTGATATTCCTTTAAGTGTTCATGGAGAAACTAACGGTTTTGTGCTTGAGAGAGAAAAAGAATTTAAAAAATATTATGAAAGACTTGCCACTGATTTTCCGAAGCTTAAAATAATAATGGAACATGTAGGAAGTGCCGAAATGCTAGATTTACTTGAAAAGTATGAAAATTTATATGCAACGATTACACTTCATCATCTTCTTTTAACGCTTGATGATGTGGCAGGCGGAATGCTGAACCCTTATTATTTTTGTAAGCCGATTGTTAAAACACCAAAAGACAGGGATGCAATTCAAAAATTTGTAAAATCCGGTCATAAAAAGATTATGTTTGGAAGTGATTCCGCTCCTCATATTATACAAAATAAATTAAAAGGAGCAGCAGGCGTATTTAGCGCGCCTGTAATACTTCCGGCACTTGCTGAATTTTTTGAAGGAGACACAGAAACGTTTCAAAAATTTATAAGTGATAATGCAAGAAGCAATTTTAATATTGATGTGCCAGAAAAAAAAGTGAAACTCATAAAAAAGCAGTGGAGCGCCCCATATATTGTAGGAGAAATCAAACCTATGTTTGCGGGTAAAATTTTTAAATATAAAGTTTTATAATAAAATTGTTATTTTTTAAGTTTATAATAAGAAAAAAGAGTTATTATTTTATAATTTATAATATATTTT
>CAYPHV010000048.1:0-8146 GCA_964410645.1 uncultured Nautiliales bacterium | reverse complement strand
AAAGAACTTTTGAATATTAAATGATTTTGGTATAAAAATTTTTTACAGTATCTAACAACCAATTTGCTTGGTATGGCTATTAAAATCAATATCTTTTTTAGTTACAATTATTTCTTTTTCAAGCATTAATAACCTTTTTATAAAATATACAATGTTAACTATAATTGGCATCTTAAATTATTAAATAATAATAATATTCTTATGGTGCGGCGAAAGGGACTCGAACCCTTACAGGCTTTATCGCCCACAAGACCCTCAATCTTGCGCGTCTACCAGTTCCGCCACCGCCGCAAAAGTAGAATACAATTATAACAAAATTTTAAAATTAAAAAAATATTAATTAATATAAAAATTGTGGTTTGTTTAATTATGAATGTATAGAATAATCAGGTACTAAAAATTGAATAAAGAAGGAAAGAGGATAAAACTTATCCTACTAATGGGTTAGCATAAAGCGTTATAAGTGCAAGTACCAATGCATAAATAACCTGTGCTTCAATCATTGCCAATGCAATAAACATTGTACCTACAAGTTTACCGCCAACTCCCGGGTTTCTTGCGGTTCCTGTAATTGTAGCTGCTGCAGTATTTCCCATACTGATAGCCCCACCAAATGCTGCTATACCAAGTGAGATTAGTGCTGCAACTCCAGTGTAGGTTTTAATCATTGTATCTCCATCTGCTGCGAATGCAAATGCTGCAAAAACTGCCATTAAAACTACGATTTTTTTCATTGTATCTCCTTAAAGTATTATTACGATACGTCCGTTCGGATTGCATATCCCCTACTTAACACGTAACGTAATGAAATTATACACAATTAATACTCTTTTAACAATGGTTTTTTGTATAATTTCCTTAAAAAGGATAATATTGGATTATTTAATATTGGTATTTATAGGCTTTATTGCCGCTTTGACACCCGGACCGGATATTTTTTATATAATAAGACAAGGATTGTGCAATGGCAAAGAAAATGCTTTTAAGGCGGTTTTTGGTATTTTAACAGGCAATATTATTTATTTAAGTCTTGTAGGGTTTGGACTTAGCAAAATAGGGCATAATGCTTTTTTTCAAATGATTGTAGGTTTTTTGGGAGGAGTTTATCTTATAAAAATTGCATATTTTACTTTTAAAGAAAAAATATATTTTAATCAGGATTGCAAAATATCAAAAAATATTTATAAAGAAGCTATGCTGCTTAATTTGTCCAATCCTAAAGCCATGATTTTTTTTGCAATTATTATAACCCCTTTTTTGAGTAAAAATATTATGTTAAGTTTAATTGGACTTTTTACAGGTATTGCCTGTGCGTTTAGTTTGGCGGCTCTTATAAGCTCAAAACTAAAACTGGAAGAAAAAATTTTAAATATCATTAATAAAATTGCGAGTGTAATATTCATAATTTTTGCTATTAAACTATTTTTAATTGCATTTAAAGCACTTCATAGTCTTTAGTAGATTATTTTTTAGACTTTTTGATTTTTTTTCATATTTATAAACATTTTTATTGTCGAGTTTACACCCTTTTAAGTAATTGTTTTGCTTTTTGCATATCGTTATTTATATTCTTTTTGTTTGCAAATGTTAAACCTAACAGGTTTCTTTATTATCCTCCTCAAGCTATGCATTCAAAACTGTCGTCATCTTCTAATGAATTATTATAATTATTACATTCCCCGGATATTATAGTTTCTTTGTATGCGATGGTATCTCCGTTATGAATTATCGTATAATAAATTTTGCTTGTATTTCTTATGGTATTAATTGTGGAACAGTATGTTTCAAGAGAACTTAACACCCATTTTTTAGCACTTAAGTTATCCGCTTGGCTGTCAAACATATAAATAAAATGAAATTCGGTAAATATTTTTGGAAGAGTGTTTTTTCTTTTATATTCTATTTTCATTTCAGTATTTTTTATACCATATTTTTTGCCTATTTCCACTACATCGAAGAGTGAACAGTTTCCCAGCCCTGTAATAAAAAGTTCGACAGGTGAATATTCATCAGTATTTATTGGTAAAATTGTTTTACCGTTTGTAGCTTCATATTTTTTATTGTTTATATGTTTTATTTCAATCATTATTTTCCTTTAAAAATTCTTCGAAATATTGAATTTGCTCTTTTATTTTTTGAGGCGCTGTTGCACCATAGCTGATTCTGCTTTTTATTGAATTTTCCAGACTTAAATCAACATCCATGCCAATTCTTTCATCAATTTTTTTAAGTTCATTTATGTCTAATTTGCTTAAATCAACCCCATTGTTTTCAGCTAATGCTACCGCTTTTCCGGTTATATAATGAGCTTCTCTGAACGGTACTCCTTTTTTTACCAGATAATCGGCCAAATCAGTAGCTGTGAGATGTCCTTTTTTACAGGCCTTATACATATTTTCTTTATTAATAGTCATGGTTTTTAACGCATTTTTGAGTATTTCAACAGAAATTAAAGCATTTTTTACACTGTCAAATACGCCTTCTTTGTCTTCTTGCATATCTTTATTATATGCAAGAGGCAAACCTTTCATGACTGTTAAAAGAGCCATTAAATTTCCGTAAATCCTTCCTGTTTTTCCTCTGATAAGCTCAGGAACATCGGGGTTTTTCTTTTGGGGCATAATAGAGCTTCCGGTTGAATACTCGTCGCTTAAAGTAATAAAACCAAATTCACTTGTTGACCATAAAACAAGCTCTTCGGAAATTCTGCTGGTATGCATCATAAGCATAGCGATATTAAAAAGAATTTCAAGCGCAAAATCCCTGTCGCTTACGCTGTCTAAGCAATTTATAGTTGGTTCGTCAAATCCGAGTGCCTTTGTAGTCTCAAATCTGTCTATCGGATGGGGCGTTCCTGCAAGAGCTGCGCATCCAAGAGGATTTTTATTATTTCTTTTAAAACTCTCTTGAAATCTTTCGCAGTCTCTTTTAAACATACTTGCATATGCCAGCATATGATATGCAAAACTGATTGGCTGAGCATGTTGAAGGTGTGTCATTCCAGGCATTACAGTATTTATATTTTCTTTTGCCAAATTTACGAAAACTTCTATTAATTCTTTTATTTTTATATTAAATTTTATGTTTCTTTTTAAAACCCATCTTCTAAAATCAACTGCCACCTGGTCGTTTCTGCTTCTTGCGGTATGAAGCTTTTTTCCTGTATCTCCGATAAGTTCAATTAATTTTTTTTCAATTGCCATATGAATGTCTTCATCTGAAATATTCCATTTGAATTTTCCATTTTCTATTTCTTTTTTTATATCAAGCAAACCTTTTTTTATTTTATCTGCTTCTTTTTGAGTGATTATTCCCTGAGTTGCAAGCATCTGGGAATGTGCTATGCTTCCTTCTATATCTTCAGCATATAATTCCTTGTCAAAAGGAAGTGATGCGTTAAATTCATCCAAAAGTTTTGAAGCCTGTTTTGAAAATCTGCCTCCCCATAATTTCATTAGAATCCTTTTTTAATATAATTATAGCCAATCTATCGGAAAATCACTAAAGATCAAATCTATTTGCATATTCTTGAGTTTCAGAATTTCTTTTTTATTTTTAGCAGTATATGCCCCTATAAAAAAACTGTTTTTATGCAGTATATGAATAATTTGAGTATTTAATATATTTAGATTCACATGATATCCTTGTGCATGATATTTTTTTAGGTATGCTATTAAATTTTTAGGATGGGCTTTATCCACAAGCAGAGCTTTTTTCGTTTTTGGAATATAATCAGATATCACTTTTATGAAATTATGATTAAAAGACGATATTAATACCTGATTTTCCAAATGATATTTTTTTATAAGTTTTGCTGTAATAATAGGAAGTAAATGATTCTTAGAGTCTTTTAATTCAATATTTGCTTTTATTTTATATTTTTTAATAAAAATTAAAAATTCTTCCAATGTGGGAATTCTTTGAGGAGAGATTTCATGACATTTAACCAATCGTTTTTTGATTAGTGAGAATGGGTCGTTTTTTTTATACCAACTTCCAAAATCAAGTTTTTTAAGTTCATTTAATGTAAAATAATTAATATCAAACGGGGGGTTCTTTTTATAATCTTTTATATTACTTGTGCGTAGCAGGGAATTATCATGAATAATAACGGGGATATTGTCTTTCGTCAAAGTAATATCTGTTTCAATAAAATCGAAATTTAATGCTTTTTCAAAAGCACTGAATGTATTTTCAGCTCTTATAGATCTGTTACCTCTGTGAGCTCCTATAAGATGTTTATTAAATGTCCACATTTATTTACTTTTTGAAAATTATAATATACTTATAAAAAAATTCAAGGCAGACAAATGAATCCACAATTGATCAAACTTATTTTTACAACCGCTTCCATTGAAAGATGGAACGATATTCCAAGGCCGTTTAAATTAATAGAATTGGACAAGCAGGCGCACAAAATGATAATTGCTTATTTAATAGCTCATTATGAACAAAATGTTGATTTTATAAAACTTATAAATTTTGGAATAGCAGGGCTTTTGTACAGGGCAGTGTTGACTGATTTAAAATCACCTGTTTATTATTATTTGAGAAAGAAAGAAGGTAAAGAAGTCGATGCATTTGTTTTAAAAAGATTAGAAGGTATAATTGATGAAGAGTTAGAATATTATGTTAAATTATACAATAATACAGATTGTCTTGAAAAACGAATAATATCAGCTGCAAGTTATTTATCGACTAAATGGGAATTTAACTTTATTTACAGCTTTGCCAAAGGGTCTTACGGAATAGAAGAAATTAGACTTAACATAGATAATGAACTGGAAGATTATTATGATCTTGAAGGTGTAAGAATATTGGATTTAAAAAGAAAAAGTTATGATTTTGTTTCCCTTTGCGGAAATTTGAGATTTCAAAAACGGTGGGTAAATACTCCAAGAGTTCCGGAAACAAGTGTTCTTGGACATATGCTTTTTGTTGCCATTATGAGCTTTTTTTTAACAAAAAAATATGGAGGGAACGAATATAAACAATATTATAATTTTTTTACAGGACTTTTTCATGATTTGCCGGAAGCTTTAACACGTGATATTATCGCACCTATAAAACAAGGTGTTGTAGGGCTTGATAAAATATTAAAAGATTATGAAAATATGCTGATTGAGGAAAAAATATTGCCGCTTGTGCCAAAACAATTAAAAAATGAATTAAAAATCTTATTGACAGATGAATTTGCAAATAAAATTATAAATGGAAAAAATTATAAAACAGTAGATAAATTATCTGATGAATTTAAAAAGGTTAAAGGAATAGACGGAGATTTGGTAAAAGTGGCTGATCATCTGGGAGCGTTTATAGAAGCTTTAATGAGTATAAAGCATGGAATTAAATCACCCGAATTATTGAAAGCAATTAATTTTTTATCCGATAAATATAAAAATAAAAAAATTTATGGAATTAATATGGGCAATTATTTTAAAAAAGAATTTTATGAAGAAAATAAGTTTTAAAAAACTTATTTTTTATAATTGTTAATTGCTTTGTTTATAAACTCTATGGCTTTTTCTTTTCCGTCATATCCTGTAACTTTTACCCATTTTCCAGGTTCAAGGTTTTTATATGTTTCAAAGAAATGTTTAATTTGTTCAAGTTTTATTTCAGGTAAATCTTCCAGCGTATTAATTTTTGCCATTTCAGGATCTAATTTTACAGTAGGAACAGTTATAATTTTTTCATCCTGACCGTTTTCATCTTCCATAATAAATACGCCGATTATTCTTGATTTAATAACACATCCGGGAATAACACTTTCACTTGAGAGAACAAGTGCATCGATAGGGTCTCCGTCGTCTGCCAATGTATTTGGAATAAATCCGTAATTTGCAGGATAAAATTGAGTTCCGTAAAGAATTCTGTCAAGAAAAATAACTCCACTTTTTTTGTCAAGTTCATATTTAATATTGCTTCCTTGAGGAATTTCTATAAAAACATTGATTGCTTCTTCGGGGTTTCCCGGGTTAATTTTTTTTATATCCATTTGTTTTTCCTTTTTTAAAATTATACAAAAAAAAGAGATTAAATCTCACAAGAATTAAGTATTTTAATTATTTCTTCCACAACATTTGGATCTTCAAGGGTGGATGTATCTTGTGTAATTTCTTCTCCTTTTGCTAAACTTCTTAAAATTCTTCTCATAATTTTACCGCTTCTTGTCTTTGGAAGTCCGGGAACAAATGCAAAATTTTTTACTTTGGCTATATTTCCTATTTCTTTGGTGATAATATCGTTAATTTTTTGCATAAGTTCCACTTCTTTTGCCAAATTAGTGTTTTTTAACACTACATAAGCAAAAATACTTTCTCCTATAATTTCATCTGGTTTACCTACAACGGCAACCTCTGCAACATGAGGGTGTTTTTGGATAGCCGCTTCTATTTCTGCAGTTCCGAGTCTATGCCCGGATACATTAATAACATCGTCAACCCTTCCTGTAATCCATATATAATTATCTTTATCGTAAATAGCACCATCACCGCTAAAATATACCGGTTTTCCATTTTTTTTGGCAGTAGAAAAATAACTTTTTACAAATCTTTCAGCATCGCCCCATATGGTTCTTATCATACTCGGCCACGGTTTTGTAATACAAAGCAATCCTTTTTCCTCAGCTGGCGTTTTATTTCCGTTTTCATCGATAACTTCTGCAAATATTCCCGGAAGCGGAAAAGTGGCACTTCCCGGTTTTATAGGAGTTGCCGCAGGAAGAGGAGAAATCATATGTCCTCCAGTCTCTGTCTGCCACCAGGTATCAACAATAGAACATTTTCCTCCGCCGACTACATCATAGTACCATTTCCATGCGTCAGGATCTATCGGTTCTCCTACAGTTCCTAAAATTCTTAATGAATTTAAATCATATTTTTTAGGCTCATCTGGACCTATTTTGTGGAGCAGCCTAATGGCGGTAGGAGCCGTATAAAACTGATTAATTTTATAATTTTCAATTATTTTCCATGCTCTTCCGCTGTCGGGATAAGTTAAAACTCCTTCGAACATAATGGTTGTAGCTCCCGCAGCAAGCGGTCCGTATACAATATATGTATGACCCGTAATCCAGCCTATATCCGCTGTACACCAGAATGTGTCATTATCTTTTATGTCAAATACCCATTCCATTGTAAGCTGTGACCATAGGATATATCCGGCTCCGGAGTGCTGAACTCCTTTTGGCTTTCCTGTACTTCCGGAAGTATACAATAAAAACAACGGGTCTTCACTGTCCATAACTTCAGGTTCGCAAATACTGGATTGATTTTGGATTAATTCATGATAACTGACGTCTCTTCCTTTAACCCATTCAATGTCTTCATTATTTCTTTCAACCACTATTACTTTTTCTACAAAATTTATTTCTTCAAGTGCTGTATCAACTGTAGGTTTTAACATATAAGGTTTACCTTTTCTAAAAGCACCATCGGCCGTTATTACAATTTTTGCTTTAGCGTCAATTATTCTGTCTTTAAGAGCCTCGGCAGAAAATCCACCAAATACTACGCTGTGTATTGCCCCAATTCTTGCACATGCGAGCATTGCAAAAGCAGATTCCGGAATCATCGGCATATAAATAACAACTCTGTCGCCTTTTTTTACATTAAATGATTTAAGTAAATTGGCAAATTTATTTACTTCTTTATATAATTCCAGATAGGTTATAACCCGTTTTTCTCCGTTATCGCCTTCCCAAATAATGGCAGCTTTATTTTTTTTGCTTTTTAAATGTCTGTCGATGCATTGATATGCTATATTAAGCTTACCGTTTGTAAACCATTTGTAAAACGGAGCGTTACTTTCATCCAATACATTTTCATAAGGTGCAAACCAGGAAATTTTTTCATTTGCGAATTTTGCCCATGTACCTTCAAAATCGCTTTTGAACTCATTTGCTAAATTTTCATAATCTTTCATATCTCTAAAAGTAGGATTTTCAAATAATTCTTTATGAGGATAATAAACTTCATTATGCATTTAAACTCCTTTTTTTCTTCATAATAAAATATTTTTATATAAATGTTGTCAATTATAATTAAAAATAATATTTTAAATTATGTTTTTGAGTATTTTTGTAACAAATAAGATTCATAATATTTAATTATGCTATTGCATAAGAACAAAATATGCATCTATC
>CAYPHV010000047.1:0-8239 GCA_964410645.1 uncultured Nautiliales bacterium | reverse complement strand
CATAAAGGAAGCATATCTTCATCATGAGTTACCATAATAACCGCTACATTTTGTTCAACTGCTATTTTTTTAAGCATTTTCACTACATCTAACGACCTTGTTTTATCAAGTGCAGCAGTTGGTTCATCTGCTAAAATTATTTTAGGCTCAGTAGCTAAAGCTCTTGCAATTGCTACTCTTTGTTGTTGCCCTCCACTTAATTCACTTGGCATAAAATAAGCTTTTTCGGCAATATCAAAATAATCAAATAATTCCATTGCTTTTTTATTGGCATTTTTTTTTGAAATTCCTTTTGTAATAGGAAGTAAAGTTACATTTTCTATCACATTTAAAAAAGGAACTAAATTTGGTGCTTGAAAAATAAATCCTATTTTATCTCTTCTTATTTTTGTAGTATCTTTTATAAGCCATTTATTATCATAAACCTTTTCATTTCCTAAATATATTTGCCCACTTGTAGGAGTTTCAACACATCCTATCATCATCAAAAGAGTAGTTTTTCCTGCTCCACTTGGAGCTATGAGAGCCACTAATTCACCTTTTTTTACTTCGAAATTTGCTCCGTTTATTACTTCGACTCTTGTATCATTTTTACCAAAAATTTTTACTAAATTTTCAACTTTTATACTGCTATCCACCTATTGCCTCCTGAGGATTCACTTTTATAACTTTATAAATTCCAATTATTGAAGATAAAACAGAAGACACTAAAACTATAACAAAAAGTATTTCAGCATCATTTAAATTTAATAAAACTCTTTTAGGAAACTTATTATATATTAAATGTGCAAAAATATTTCCAGAAATAAAAGCTAAAAATCCTAATAAAACAGTCTCTTGCAAAATCATATTTACAATTTTTATATTTGGAATACCAATTAATTTCATAATAGCAATTTCTTTCATTTTTTCTAATGTCATTGTGTACATTATAAGTCCAATAATAATAGTAGAAACTATAATTAAAATAACTGTAAAACTTCCGATTTGTTTAGATGCCTTTTCTATGACATGTTTTGATAAAAAAAACAGCTCTTCTTTTTGAGTAAAAACATTTTTATTAAAATCTTTTTTTATATTCTGACCTACTAATTGTGGTGAATAACCTTTTTTAAGTTTCACAACTATTGTATTTACCAAATCGCTGTCTCGATTTGCCTTTAAACCCCGGGCTCTATCATTTCTAATTCTGGGATTTGAATAATTAAACTGAATCTTATTTGCATCTGCTAATGACATATAAACTATCGGGTCACCTCCACTATCAACTGTCCCGTGAGTAATTCCTACAACTCTATAAATATCATTTTGTAATTTTATTTTATCGCCAAGTTTATATTTCATTTTATCTGTTGTAACTATTTCATAATGAGATTTATTTATTGCTCTTCCCTCAATTAATCTTTTAGGATTTATTGGACTTATTTCACCAAAAACATCATATCCTACAATCATTGTTTTAACAGATTTTGTTTTTAAAGGAAACTCTATAGTTTGAAAAGTATAAGCGGCTGTTTTATCAACACCTTCTACTGATTTTAAAGAATTTTTCAAGTCTTTATGAATTTTTGAACTTTCTGCAAAAGGTCCTAATCTATCTTCTTGAACTATCCATAAATTTGGATTTATATCCATTACTAAAACCTTAGCATCATAAATCATACCACGATAAACCCCAATCATAATAAGCACAACACCAAGCAACATTCCAACACCCATAGCCGTTATAATAAATTTACCTAATATATGCTTAATATCTTTATAAGCTAAATTCATAAAACTTTGCTTCCATTTTTTAACTTTGCTTTTTTACTGTTTGGTATTATAATTTCTAAATTTGCTTTATTTATAATGATAAATTTATCATTTCTATCTATAATTTTTATTGGCTCAAATTTAGCAATATTGCCATTTTTTATCCATACTCCTGCTCTTTTATTTTTATAAACAACTACATTTGCAGGTATTTTATAAATATTTTTATACTTTTTTGTAATAATTGCCACATTAGCCTGAGAGTTCATATAAAAAGGCTTTGGTAATTTATCAAAAGCTATATCAACTTCTCTTTCTTCCGTAACTAAATCTGTCACTGGAGTAATTCTTGCAATAACTCCTTTATAATGAACAAAAGGATTCGAATTTAGAGTGATATCCGCACTTTGGCCTATCTTTAAATTTTTGCTAACTCTTTCATCAATATAACTTTTTAGCCATACATCTTTTGGATTTACTATTTCAAAAATTTCTTCATTTGGCATTACATTTTGATCTAATGATACACTTTTTGAGATTATCAATCCATCAGTTGGAGAATAAATCTTAAATTTACTTAGCTCTAATTTAATAGATTCTATATTTTGAGTGGAAATCTCTATTTCTTTTTGCGCTATTTGTAAAGCAACTTTATTTGACTCTATTTCTTTAATAATTTCTTCTAAAGAAGCTTTTGAAGTATCATATTTATCTTGTGAAACACCTTTTGATTTTAAAAGTTTTTTATTCCTCTCAAATGTTTTATTTAAAAGCCATTTTTTTATTTCTAAAATTTCTAAATCTTTATTTAATTTTTGTACATTTAGTTTTGCTTTTTCTAAATTTAGTTTTTCTATTTCAAGTTTTTTAGGCAAATCCACACTGTCAATCACGGCTAATAACTGACCCTTTTTTACCCATTTTCCAATATCACTATTTAAACTTAAAATTCTTCCACTTACTTCTGAATTAATTGTATAAATTGTTTTAGCTGATATATTTCCAATCCCATAAACTTGAACATTTAAATTACCTTTTATTGGTGTAACTGTTTCGTAAGTATGCTTTGGAATATAAACTTTTTTGTAAAATCCAAAACTTATAATAATTAAAAGGAATAAAACACTCCCCCATTTTAATATTTTTTTCATTTTTTTCCTTTGAATTATTTTATACAAGAGTATAACATAAGACAACAAATCAAGAGTAAATAGCCAGTTTATCTATTCTTTTTATCACCTCTTCTTTGCCTAAAATACAAAGCATTGCCGCAAGGTCAATTCCTTTTGTATCCCCCACCATTGCGATTCTTAGAGGCGGCATTAAAAATTTAGGCTTGATTTGTTTTAATTCCAAAAATTCATGCATAGCATCATGCCATTGTGCAGGTGTGTTAAGTTTTTTATTTTCAATAAATTCTACAAAATTCCTTAAATTTTCAAGCACTTCGTCCTTTATAAATTTTTTAACCGCTTTTTCGTTATATTCATCCGGGACACTTAATATCTTTTCTATTTCCACAGCCATTTCTTTTAGGGTTTTTACTCTTTCTTTAAGCTCATCAAGTAAAATTTCTTTTTTGTCACGGTTTAGTATATCCACCCCGAAATCGTCTCTTAATATGATTTCTATTCTTTCGTTTGAAGAATTTTTAATATAATGGGAATTTAGCCAGTCAAGCTTTTCTTTGTTAAACCTGCTTGGAGCTTTATTTATATCTTTTGGGTCAAACAGATTTATCATCTCTTCTATGCTGAATATTTCCTGATCCCCGTGAGACCATCCAAGACGCACTAAAAAGTTAAGCAGAGCTTCTGGCAAATATCCATCTTTTTTATATTCCATCACATCCACAGCTCCGTCACGTTTGCTCATTTTTCCGCCTTTTTCATTATGAATCATAGGCACATGAGCAAATTTTGGTTTGTCCCATCCAAATGCTTTATAAAGTAAAATCTGTTTAAATGTATTTCTTAAATGGTCATCGCCTCTTATAATATCGCTCATACCCATTTCATGATCATCAATAACCACAACAAAGTTGTATGTAGGGCTCCCGTCACCCCTTGCAATTACAAAATCTTCAATTTCTTTTGCCTCAACACACTGCTTACCTTTTACACCGTCTTCAAAACATATTTTACCGTTTAGAGGCGTTTTAAACCTGATCACATAAGGCCTGTCAAGTTCTCCTTCAAAATCTCTGTATTTTCTAACATCAACAGACGGCTTGGCCCCTTTCATCTTTGCTTCTCTGGCCTGTGCCAATTCTTCTTTGCTTAGATAGCATTTATAGACAAAACCC
This sequence comes from uncultured Nautiliales bacterium, assembly GCA_964410645.1. Classification (GTDB taxonomy): domain Bacteria; phylum Campylobacterota; class Campylobacteria; order Campylobacterales; family Nautiliaceae; genus JALTBU01. The sequence goes on along the minus strand of CAYPHV010000047.1, from coordinate 4,179 downwards.
TTTTCCAAAAGCTCATTTACATATTTTTTATAGATGTCAAACCTGTCACTTTGAAAGACTATTCTTTCATCATAATTAAGCCCGGTCCACTCAAACGCTTTTATTATGGCCCCAACCGCTTCTTGTTTATTTCTTTTTTGATCTGTATCTTCAATTCTAAGCCTGAATTTTCCATTGTTTTTTCTGGCCCAAAGCCAGTTAAAAAGAGCGGTTCTAAGCCCGCCGATATGCAAATATCCTGTAGGAGAGGGCGCAAATCTGGTAACAACCATTATTTTCCTTTTTATTGGAATTATAACGAATTTGCGTTAGCTAAAGTATGCAATTTATTTTTACTAAACCTACTTAACAGCTTGACACTGAGCATAACTGTAACAACTTCCAAAACAGCGGCAAAAACAAATACATTAAACCAATAATCGCTGATTGTATGATTTTGACGGGCAAGCGTTGCTATCGCAATCAATAAAGTTAAAGGCATGGAAAGTGAAAGTCCGAAAAGCACCGTATTCTTAAATTTTAATTCTTTAAAAAACAAAAATGAAGCTAAAATTCTTAGTATAATCATCAAAAATGTCAAAAAAAGACTATCTTTCAATAATTTAAATGAAATCAGCGACAAATCGATACTGCTTCCCACATGAACAAAAAATATAGTAATCAAAAATCCGAATCCGAAGGGAGAAAGTTTATGCTCCAAATCTTTGTTATGATCAAAAAACGTGCTTAAAAACACGCCTACAATAAACGCGCCCAACACCATATCCAAGTGCAATACCGTCATTACGGAAATCATAATAAAAAACAGGGCAAAAGCGATTCTCACATCCTGAAAATATTTGTCAACTCCAGGCATTAAAAAATGTTTTAATTTTGGATACCACCAAAAAATAGCCCTGAACGCTAAAAACACTACTATCAAAAATACTAAAAATCCAAACAATATGCCTATGTTTATAATTAATTTTTTACCCATACCAAATTCAAAATAACCGCTGACAACAGTCAGCATCAAAATAGACAAAAGCTCTCCTAAAACACCTATTTTTATTGCCAGATCAAGCCATTGCTGCTTTCCTATTTCCTGCTGAATCGATAGCATCAAACCGATAGAAACCAAAGGCAGGATAACCATAAAAATAACAGAATATTTAAATATAAACACACTCAGAGCACTTAAAATATAAAGAATTATCAAAAACAAAAAGCCTTTTTTGAAAATAGTTTTATCTATTTTTAAAAGTTCTTTCAAATTAACTTCCATTCCCGCCAAAAGCATTAAATACAAAAACCCCACTTCGGCCAGAAGAGAAAACATTTTATTGCTGTGCAAAAGACCCAAAGCCGACGCCACTGCCCCAAGAGCAATTTCCACCATAGAAATCGGAAGTTTTAAGGCACTGCTTATAAACGGAGATATAAGCAATATTACGGAAAGGGTTAAAACTAAAATTATTTCAGCATTCATCGGCTATTTTTAACTGTGCTTTTTTTATTATTTCCAAATCGCTGCTTGGAGTTTCTCCTTTAGTTGTCAGATAATCGCCTATAACTATAGAATTTGCCCCGGCTTTAATCCCTTCAATCCAATTATTTCCAAATACAATTTCTCTGCCACCTGCCAGCATTATAATAGATTCAGGGAAATTTTTTCTATATATTTCTATTGTTTTAAGGGCCATTTTTTTATTATGGGTAGCTTTAAGAGGCAATCTTTTATTTTCAATAAAAAAGTTAAGAGTTATTCCCTTAGGATTTAATTTTTTTAGCGACTGAAGCAGGCTTATTCTGTCTTTTTCACTCTCTCCCATTCCAAAAATTCCGCCACACAATAATTCTAACCCAACCGATTTTATATTTTCACATGTTTCAAATTTCTCGTCCCAACTATGGGTTGAACAAATTTGAGGAAAATATTCCCTGCTTGTTTCAAGATTATGGTTATAAACACTAACTCCGGCTTTTTTTATCTCTTTAAGCGATTCTTTATCTGCTATCCCGTTACAGGCGATAACAGTAATATCCACCTCTTTTAACACAGCCTTAGCAGCTTTGCAAACATATTCAAGCGTTTCGTCAAGCCCTCTTCCGCTTGTTACAAGACAAAAACCAACGGCTTTGTTTTTTTTGGCAAGTTTTGCTTCATTTACAATGGTTTTAATATCTTTTTGCTTAAATCTTTTAATATCGGCACCCCATTTTATACTTTGGGTACAAAACTTACAGTCTTCCCTGCATGCACCGCTTTTTATATTTGAAATCGCACATAAATAAATCATATTTTTCTCTTTTTTTGATATAATTCTATCAAAATATAAGACTCGTTAGCTCAACTGGCAGAGCATTGGACTCTTAATCCGAGGGTTGTGGGTTCGATTCCCACACGGGTCACTTCTTAAGCTTAAGAAAAGTCCTAAATTATGGTAATTTATAATTTTTTTAAAATTTTTATATACTTTTTATAGTGAAATAATTTCAATATCCGGAGAATAAAATCCTTTGTCATTAGTCACTATATAATCGGATCCGACTTTTTTAGCCAAAATATATTGAACGGTATCCTCAAAATCTTTAAATTTTTTATCTTTATTCATCAGATTAATAGCATTTAAAGCTTCTTTATTACCAAAAGGTATTACCTTAACTAATTTTAAAAGATTTTTAATTGCTCCAAGGGGATTTTGATTTTTTGAAGTAACATAATAAATCGTGGTTAAAATATCGCAGCTTGTAAAAAAATAATCCTCTAAATGAGATTTAAAAAATTCAATGGCTGCATTATGTTTTTCTCTTTTTGAATCAATAAAATCAATCAGTATATTTGCGTCAATGAATATTTTTTTCACTTTTAACCTTTTGAATGGCTTTTAATTCCTCTATTCCTGTATCAACCGGATTATTTATAAAATATTCTAATGCCTCTTTTTTATTTTTAATTCTTTCATTTTCTAACTTCTGCAAATATTCTTTTAAAGCCTCCCTGATAAAAAAACTTTTTGATTTTTTAGTTTGCTTCGCTATTGTTTCAAGTTTATTCTCTAACTCTTTATCAAGCCTTATACTTAGCATTTTTTATCCTTTGTATTATTGTATTACATTATTATAGTATATTATATATAAAAAATTAAATATCTATGCGCCTTTAAAAAAGAACATATCTTTTAACTTAATTACGACAAAATAAGTAAAAACAATATAGTTAAATTGATTAAATGATTTAAAATAAATTGTTTTAATAGACTTCGTCGTGAGGTCCAATATCTAATAAAATAATTTGATCCTCTTTGATAATAAAATCAATAATTATTCTATAGCCCATATCAATTGATATACTGTAATATTCTTTCAGATTACCTTTTAATTTATGCAGTCTTAATGACGGATAAAAAGGATTATTTTCTAAGAGTTCAAAAGTTTTATAAATTTTATTTTTTAATGGGGGATTTTTTTTAATTAATTTTTGGGTTTTTTTAACAAAATTATCGCTATAAACTAAATTATAAGCCATTTTCTATTTTTTTAATTAGCTCTTTTGCTTTGCTTTTATATACTTTGCCCTGGGCTTTATCCTCTAAAAATTCAATATATAAACTATCTAATTTTTTAGCTCTTTTATATTGTTTTATAGGAATAACAATATACTTATTTGATAAAATTGCCGCTTCTTTAGTATCTGTTTCTTTTTTAATAATTTCTAATGTTTTATCGTCAAGTTTAATCATTTTCTTCCTTTAAAAAGGATTTATTTTTTTAATTATAACACATAATACTTTTATCTCATCATATATCACAGTTAAAGGAATTCTATCTGGAAGTACTGTTTTAACTTTTTTTATATTCTCTGTAATCGTCAAGTTTGCTTTTAAATTCTCTTTTTTTATATGGTTTTAGATCTTCTTCTTTTAACCTTTTAGAAACTGTTTCTGTTTAATCCTGTGTGTGTATCATTACAAACTCCTCTTTGCTTATCAATTTCAACCTTTCTTTTTTAAGAAAGATTATAAGATTTTTTTATCTTTTAGTGGCGCACTTTTCATTTTTAAAGCTGTTAAACTCATTTTAAACCTTTTCGTATTTTATTTACCCCTACTATTTACCCCCAAAAAAATACGCTGCTTTATGGAAACTAACTGAAACATTATAATACAATATTTTCCCTAAATTTAGGCTTTTTATGAA
>CAYPHV010000046.1:0-8280 GCA_964410645.1 uncultured Nautiliales bacterium | reverse complement strand
TATTTACTATTTAAGCTAACTTTAAGTAAATTCGTATTATAATTATAAAAATTAATTAAAGGTTAAATAATGATTGATTACGCCTTTTACCCTGAAAAAGAACTCGATTTCCCTTTGAAAGATGAAATAACAGTTCTAAATAATACAAACGAAAAGTCTTTTATAGCAAATAACAAATTATTAAATCCTGTAATATATGCCCCTGAAATTAACTTTTACATAAAAAATTCAAAAGACAACATACCCAAAAAAATAGAAAATATTTCCTTATTATACAAAATTAGAGAATATATATATGAAAATGCAAAATATAATGAATATCAAAAAGAAGTCAATAACAGATTATTAATAATAGGTTCTCAAAAAGAGATTCAGGAATTGCCTGAGTTTAATGACTTTGATGTTTATTATTCACTTCCGGAATGGATAGAAGACATAAAAGGAACTATCGGAAATTTAACTTTTACTATCAATAAAGACCAATCTGTAAAATTGGAAGTCGACCAGGCTATTTGGTTTAATGCACCGCAAAAAGCATATTTACAAACAGGAATAATAGACCCTGCACAAATAGGAATACCAAAAACATTAGAAATTTTAAAAAGAAGAATAGGCACATATAAATATAAAAACTGTATAACCTATGATCAAAATATATGCCAATTTCATAAAAGAGTATTAAAAGAAACATGTACAAACTGTGTCGATGTTTGCCCTACAAACGCTATTACCAAAAACGACAAATTCGAACTTGTTTTTTCTCATACGGATTGCGACGGATGCGGAGGATGTGTATCTGTATGCCCAAGCGGCGCTCTTGATTTTTCATTGCTTCCAAGAGACATTTTTTATCAAATATCAAGATATTTCAACAAAAAAATACCTTTGATAATAGCGGAAAATTTAATAGAAAATCTTAATATAGAACTGAAAGAAAACATATTTCCTTTGGCAGTTGAAGGCAGAAAATTTTTAGATGAATCACATTTTCTAACACTTTTTCAAGAAAGTTCATCCCAGATAATTTTTTATTCAGATGCTATTTCAAAAGGTGAAAATGAAGCTATAAGATTATTAAACGAAATTGCCAATAGAAAATATAATAAAAAAATGATTTTTGTCGCCACAAACGAAAATGAGCTTAAAAATGCTATTGAAAAAGCTGATTTTATCGAAAATTCTCATTACACAATAAATGAAGCAAACAGAACAAAAAGAGAAATTTTTGCTTTAAGACTTTCTCGCTTGGTAGGCCATGAAGATTTAGGGGTTATAGATTTAAGTGAAAACAAATACATACATTACGGGTCAATCAAAATAGATGAAAGCAAATGTACTTTATGTATGGCATGCGCTGGAGTATGCAATGCGGGAGCTTTGAAGGCATTTGACAACGGAGAACTCAAGTTTGATGCATCTGTTTGCACTAATTGTGGATATTGCGAAGTTGCATGTCCAGAAAAATGCATAAAAGTAATTTACGACAAACTTGAATTAAATCCGACTTATTTCGGTCAAAAACTAATGGCAAAAGATGAACCTTTTTGTTGCATAATGTGCGGAAAACCTTTCGCCCCCAAAAAAGCCATCGCAAGAATCGCAGCTCAGCTTTTACCTGTATTTACAGACGATCTTAAGAAAAAATCAATATATTGCTGTCCCGAATGCAAAGCAAAATTACTATTTAAAGATTACTTGGAAAAGGAAAATAATGAATAAAGAAATAGAACAGGCAAGAGCATTTTTTTACGCTTTTTTTTCAAAACTTTTTACATTTACGTATGATAAAAACAGATTTTTAAATGTAAAAGAGATGGCAAATCTTATATATCAAAATCCGTTTAATTCTCCTTCAAAAGAAGCTATTAAAAATTTTCTGGATAATTTTGATGAAAAAAAATTAAGTGCCGAATACGATGATATATTTTACAATCTTTCAAATGATCCCATTCCCACCACAGCCTCATACTATATAGAGGAAATTGAAAGCGGAAAAATGAGACTAAAAATGGTAAACATTGTTTTAAGCTCCAAATTCAGAAAAAGAGAAGACTATAAAGATATGGAAGATGATATCGGCTTTATTTTCCCATTTATGAATCATTTAATTTTAGAAACGCTCAAAGGAGATGAAAAATCAAAAGAATTTGAAGAAAAAACTTTTAGTATATTAAATATGTTTATAGATGATTTTATCGAAAATGTTTATATGCATACAGCGGCTAATTTATATAAAAACATAGCTATTGTTTTAAAAAGCTTTATCGAAACAGAAAGATTATATTTTGAAAAACCAAAACCTAAAATTGAAAAAATCTCAAAAAATGTATGCGAAACAAATATTGCTGACAAAGAAGCCGCAATAAGAAAAGCAAATAAAAAGAAAGAAAGTGAAAATTTGGCGTGTGATCTTGAAGAAGGCGGAGATGTTGAAGACGAAGTATAAAAGAGATAACCGAAGAGCTGTTTTGGCTTTTCGATTATCTCTTTTTGAGATAAATCCAAAAAAGGAGAAACTATGCAAAGGAGAAACTTCCTGAAAAAAATGTTAGGTGTCGGAGCACTGGCAGCAGCTGTACCGGCAATCACCCTGGCAAAAAAAGACAACGAAGAATGTCTGGATAATGGAGTAGTAAGAGGACACTCTCCAAAAAGAGAAATTCTTTATCATAAAACAAAACATTGGGAAATTTATTACAAAAATGCTATATAAGGAGAAAATATGAGCTCACTTAAAGAATTGGAAAAAGTAAAAGTGGGCAGGAGATCTTTTCTTAAAATGGCAGCTTTATCAACTGCGCTTGGAGCAACCGGATTAGATGCGACAGACGTAGTAAGAAAAGCTACTTGCGAAGAAATAAAAGATCCCTACCCTGGAAGTAAGTTGGTAAAAACTATATGTACAACTTGTTCAGTTGGTTGCGGAATTATAGCAGAAGTTCAAAACGGTGTATGGGTAAGACAAGAAGTCGCACAAGACCACCCTATAAGCCATGGAAGTCACTGCTGTAAAGGTATTGATTCAATTGATAACGTTAGAACAGAAAAAAGAGTAAAACATCCGTTAAAAAAAGTTAATGGAAAATGGCAAAGAATCAGTTGGGATCAGGCTGTTAATGAAATTTCAGAAAAAATGCTTGGTATCAGAAAAGAGAGCGGTCCTGATGCAGCAATGTTTTTAGGCTCTGCTAAAATGAGTACTGAACAGGCTTATTATTTTAGAAAATTCGCATCACTTTGGGGAACGAACAATATAGATCACCAAGCACGTATTTGACACAGTGCAACAGTCGCGGGGGTCGCGAATACATGGGGTTACGGAGCTATGACAAATCACTTGGGAGATATTCAAAAGTCTAAAGCTATTATTATATTCGGTGCAAACCCGGCAGTAAACCATCCAGTCGGATTTAAACATATTTTAAAAGCAAAGGAAAGAAACAATGCACCTTTAATTGTTATTGATCCAAGATATACAAAAACAGCTGCAAAATCTGATATATATGCAAGAATAAGACCTGGAACAGATATTGCGTTTATGTACGGTATGCTTCATTTGATTTTCAAACACGGTTGGGAAGATAAAGAATTTATCAAAAATCGTGTATTCAAAATGGATGAAATAATGAAAGAAGCTAAAAAATGGACTCCTGAAAAAACTGCCGAAGTAACTGGGGTACCGGCTGATAAAATTATTCAAATAACAAAAGCCTATGCTGCAGCTAAACCAGGAACATTGATTTGGGCTATGGGACTTACTCAGCATTCAATCGGTTCATCAAATACAAGAATGGCACCAATTTTACAATTATCATTAGGAAATATGGGTAAATTCGGCGGCGGATGTAATATTTTCAGAGGACATGACAATGTTCAGGGTTCTACTGATATGTGTTGTTTATCACATTCATTGCCTGGATATTATGGACTTAGCGAAGGAAGCTGGAAATATTTTGCTCATAACTGGGGAGTTGATTTTAAATGGTTACAAAATAGATTTGATACTCCAGAAATGATGCATATAAAAGGATTTACACTTGCTAAATGGTGGCAAGGCGTATTACAGGAAGAAAAAATTTATCAAAAAACACCTATAAAAGCGTTATGGGTTCAAGGAAACGGTATTACTTCTGTTGCCCAAACAGCAAAAGTTCAACAGGCCTTAGATAAAGTCGAGTTATTGGTAGTTGCTGAACCGCTTGCAAATGAAGCTGCAATAATTACAAATAAAAAAGACAATGTATATATTTTACCTGCAGCTACACAGTTTGAAAGCGCAGGAAGCGTAACTGCTACAAACAGAAGCGCCCAATGGAGAAGCAAGGTTGTTGATCCGCTTTATGAGAGCAAAACAGATGAAGAAATTATGTTTGCTTTTGCTAAAAAATTCGGTTTTTATGATGAATTAGTACGTGGTATGATGATGGGCGTAAAAAACGGCAAAGCTGTAAAAGTAAAAGATACTTTTCAATGGCCTGAAGATGCTACAAGAGAAATTGCAAGAATTATTAAAACTATCGGTTTAACCGGCTGGACACCTGAAAGACTTAAAAAACATCAGGAAAACTGGCATATGTTTGATGAAGTAACACTAGAAGGTATAGGTCCAATGAAAGGCGAATATTATGGATTGCCATGGCCATGCTGGACAGAAAAACATCCAGGAAGTCCTGTTTTATATAATATTGACATTCCGGCAGCAGAAGGCGGTATGGGATTCAGAGCAAGATTTGGAACCGAGTATAAAGGTGAAGATTTACTTGCAGGCCCAGTAGCAACAATCAAAGGGGCAAAAGTAAAAGGAGGATATCCGGAACTTACAAAAAATAATATTGAAAAAGTTCTTGGAATTAAATTATCTCCAAAAGAAAAAGAAATAATGGGTAAAAACTGGAAAGTGGATTTAAGCGGACTTATTGCAAAATATGCCCTAAAAGCTGGAGTTGTTCCTAATGGAAATGCAAAAGCCAGAGCTTATGTATGGACATTCCCTGATAAAATTCCAATGCATAGAGAGCCACTTCATACACCAAGATATGACTTGACTAAAGAATTTCCTACATATCCGGATAAAAAGGATCAATATAGAGTTGATACTAAATTTGCTTCTATTCAAAAAACAGATTGGGCAAAAGATTTTCCACTTATATTAATAACAGCAAGACTTGTTATGTATAGTGGTACTGGACTTATAGAAAGAAGTAGTAAGTATATAGCAGATTTAATGCCTGACATGCATGCGGATATCAATCCTGAACTTGCTTATAAGCATGGAATTAGAGATGGAGATATGATCTGGGTTCACGCACCTGAAGGCACTAAAATCAAAGTCAAAGCAAGACTTACCTATTCAGTATCACCTGACAGAATTTTCTTGCCATATCACTGGGCAGGTATTATGCAAGGCAAAGATATGAGCGCAAATTATCCAAAAGGTACAAAACCATATACAATAGGTGAAAGTGCAAACACCGTAGTAAATTATGGATACGATATTGTTACTCAAATTCCTGAAACAAAAGCGGGATTAGTCCGCATTGAAAAAGCATAAGGAGTAAATTATGAATAATAATAGAATGAAATTTTATTGCGATACAAACAGATGTATCGAATGTAATGCCTGCACAATAGCATGCTCAGAAGGACACGAGCTGCCAGTAGGCATTCATAGAAGAAAAGTAGTAACATTAAATGAGGGAATTGAGGGTAAAGAATTTTCTGTATCCGTTGCCTGTATGCACTGTACTGATGCGCCTTGCGCTCAAGTATGCCCAGTAGAATGCTTTTATATAAGAGAGGACGGAATCGTTCTTAATGACAAAGAGAAATGCATAGGATGCGGATATTGCTTATACGCATGTCCTTTTGGTGCCCCTCAGTTTCCAAGAGACGGAGCATTTGGTATTAGAGGCGTTATGGATAAATGTACTATGTGTGCAGGAGGCCCGGAACCGACTAATTCTGTCAAAGAAAGAGAACTTTACGGACAAAACAGAATTGCAGAAGGAAAAGTTCCTATGTGCGCAGCTGTATGTGCTACAAACGCATTAATAGTAGGAGATGCCGAAAGTGTTTCCAAAATCATAAGAGAAAGAAACGCTGCAAAAGGTAAAGGACCAATGACTCCATACGGATGGAATCAGGCGTATAAATAAGGATATGTTATGAAACGATTTATTTTACTTTGTTTTTCAGTATTTTTATATGGCGGTGTTGTTCCATTGGCTAATTCTAATCAAGTCCCTTCAAAGGGGGGATTAATTTCCCCTCAACTAATAGAGGCTATTCCGAATTGGCATAAATATGGAGAATTGTTTCTCTATTTACAAACACACTGGGTTAAATTATTATTTTTAATTGTATTAATTGCAGTCCCTTCTGTTTTTTTAATACATTATTTAATTATAGGGCCAAAAATATTTGATCGCCCTGGAAGAGAATTTTTAATATTTCCTACTTGGCAAAGAATAGTTCATTGGATTGCTGCCATTGGATGGATATTGTTAATACCAACAGGATTTATTGTCATCTATGGTGCATTTTTCGGAGGAGGCCCATTTGTCAGAGTTGCCCGCTATTTACATGTTATAGGAGCGGTTCTTTTTGCTATTGTGGTATTGCCTATGACAATAGTCTGGTTTAAACCTATGCTTCCAAGATCATGGGATATAAAATGGTTTATGATTCTTGGGGGTTATTTGGTTAAACGAAAACAAGAAATACCGGCTCACAGATTTAATGCAGGCCAAAAAATGTGGTTTTGGTCTGCAATGCTTGGTGGTATGGTTATGATTATTACAGGTGCCATGATGTACGTTCAAAATTTTGACATAACAGCCCTTCACGGAAAATTATTTCAAATTGATTTATTAAGAATTGCCGTTATTGTCCATTTAGGATTAGCGCTAATTTTAGTTGCCTTTTTCTTTACACATTTTTATATGGGTGTTTTTGCTATCAAAGGTTCACTTGACAGTATGATTAGCGGATGCAAAAGCGAAGATGAACTTAAACACTTACACTCAATTTTTTATAAAGAAATGATAAAAAAAGGCACAGATAAAGAATTAGAAGAAAAATGTAAATAAAGATAGGATTTTCCTATCTTATTTTTTTTGGGTTTATCTTAAAATATGCAAAAAATGCATAAAAAAATATGCTCCTTTGTCATATTAAAGACATTTTTATTTTTTTATGTAATAAAATATGCAAAATTTTCATAAAAGGAAAAATAATGAAAAAATTTGCTTTAGTCCTCAGTGCTGCCGCTTTATTTGTTTTTGGAAAAGAAATAGTTGTTTTTCATGCAGGTAGTTTAAGTATGCCTTTTTCTCAGATTGAAAAAAAATTTGAAGCAAAATATCCTCAGTATGATGTTGTAAGAGAAGCTGCAGGAAGCAGGGCATGTGCCAGAAAAATTACCGATTTACATCGCAAGGCCGATGTTATGGCAAGTGCGGATTATAAGGTAATAGATAATTTATTAAGACCCAAATATACCAAATTTAATGCTTTGTTTGCTACAAATGAAATGATTATAGCTTACACATCCCATTCTAAATACGCCAATATGATCAATCAAAATAACTGGGTGGATATTTTATTGAAAAAAGGAGTAAAAATAGGACATTCGAATCCCAACTTAGACCCATGCGGTTACAGAGCAATGATTGTAGCAAAACTTGCCGGAATTTATTATAATAAACCGAATTTTTTTAATAAACTTTTCGGATACGGCCAAAGTTATGAAAGCGGTGAAGAAAATACAAATAAAATAATTGTAAGGCCAAAAGAAACTGATTTATTAGGATTGCTAGAAGCCGGAGCGCTTGATTATCTGTTTATTTATAAATCTGTGGCAATGCAACATCATCTAAAATATATTACCTTACCTCCTCAAGTTAATTTAGGCAATAAAAAATTTGCATCATTTTACAAAAAAGCCAGTTTCAAAGTAACAGGTAAAAAACCCGGAACTTATATTGTAAAAAAAGGTGCTCCAATGGTTTATGGAATAACTGTTTTACAAAATAAAAAAGAGGGGCTTCCTGTGGACAAAAAAGGTGCTGTCTTGTTTATAAAATATGTTCTTTCTCCCAAAGGTCAGGCAATAATGAAAAAAAACGGCCAGGGTGTTATTAATCCTCCTATAATTGAAGGGGATTCAAGTATATTAAAAAAATAATAACGATAAAAAAGGGTTAAGTTTTCTCTTTTTTTATAAAAAATAAAATAAAATATGCAAAAATCGCATAAAAAAGGAGACAAAATGAAAAAAAT
>CAYPHV010000045.1:6106-8517 GCA_964410645.1 uncultured Nautiliales bacterium | reverse complement strand
ATTTTTAGAAAATTCCTTTAAAAGTTCGTCAATTTCATCTTTATGCGTTATCTTATTTACTGTTTTAAAAATAATTTTAGCAATAGGTTTTGGAAGTTTTTTTAAGTTTGGATATTTCTTTAAAATTGCTTTATTGATGTTTAGCATATAAACTCCAATTTTTTTACAATTTTAAGAAATTTAAATAACAGTTTAATAACTATTATTTATTATCTAAATTTTTCCACGCCTTTTGAGCATTGCTGTGCTGCAATTCATAAGAAGGATTATCTGATTTTATCGATCTTGACGCACATCCTGCAAAAATTAACAAACTTATTATCAAAAACATCCATTTCATTTTTTATCCTTAAAATTCAATAATTCTTCCAACACCGCCGGGAATATAATTTTCCCCATATGCCTCTTTAAACATTTTAATTGCCAAATCACCGCTGCAATGGGTAGGAGTTACATATTTAACTCCTAAATTTTTAAGTTCTTTTATAACACCGTCAATTTCCTGTTTTTCACTTCTCATTAAATGAAAACCGCCAAGTACATAAAAAACAGGTTTATTCAACATCTCAATCGCTTTTTTTACTATATTTACAACACCCGGATGGGCGCAACCGGTTACTACAATTGAAAAATCTCCTTCATCTATCACCAGACTCTGCTCTCCCACAGGATGCATAACACCGGTTGAATAAAAATTATCGAATAATTTAGCAGAATATTCATTAACAACTTTTACCCTGACAAGTTTTTTTAAATCTCTTATGTAAAGTTTGGACAGACTGTTAGGCACAAACATTTCTAAACTTTGGTTAACATCCAGAATACTGTCAATTCCCCCTATATGATCCCAATGAGAATGTGATATAAAAAGATATTTCAGTCTTTCCAAATCAAACCCCATTTTTGTCATATTTCTGAGTAATGCCCTGCCGTTGCTTCCTGTATCAAACAAAAAATAATCATCTATCATGCAGGAAAATCCCCAAAAACTTTCCAGTTTTTCATTTGCCCTGTAATTATCAAATACTATACTAAATTTCATTTTCTTCCCCTTATAACCTTAAATGCTCCACCGTTGCATTCGTTTATTTTGAATCTTAAATTTTCCAGATTATCCCCGTCTAAATTTTCTACACATTCAAAATCACGAAACCCGGCTTTACCGAGTAAATTTATTATCTCATCTTTTGTAAAAAAAGTAGCTTCTTTATAAAATTTGGATTTTTGTTTATTTTTTTCATAAATTCTGCCAAGAGGAGAGCTTAAATCCACAAACGCCACCAATATATATCCGTCTTTTTTTAATGCTTTATATGTATTTTGAAGTGTTTTTAAAGGGTCTTTTACAAAACAAATTGTAGTTACAATCAAAACAAAATCAAATTCCTCCTCAAAATCCATCTCCTCCGCCGTTATATTTACAACTTTAACTCCTCTTTTTTTGGCAATCTCAGCCATTTTTTTACTTGGTTCGATTCCGGATTTTATACCAAGAGGTGCTGCAAACCTGCCTGTTCCAACCCCTATTTCAATACCTTTGCCTTTTGGGAGCAGTTTTTTAATGGTTTTTATCTCTTCTTCATAAATTTTTGGGTGTTTTTCAAACCAGGATTCATAGTCACTAACTAAATTATCAAAAAGCATTTTACTCCTTTATCATAGAATTAAAGCATTCCCCTAGCTCTTTTATAACTTCCATATTAGGTTCTAAAAAAATTCTATTGCCTACTTTGTCCATTTTTATTAAATTAGCATTTTTTAATTCCTTTATATGTCTTGAAATGGTAGGCAAAGAATAATCAAACTTTTCCGCAATAACTCCGACACATAAAGCCTGGGAAATAATATCATTCTTTTTAGCTTTTTTGTTTATACCGCAAACATAAGGTTTTCTTAAAATGTTTAAAAATATTTCAAGCCTTGTTTTATGACCCAATGCTTTAAAAGCTTTAACTTTTTCTTCAAGTGTCAGCATAAAAATCCTTGACTTTTTTTATAAAAAATTATACCATACATTTCAATATTTAGCAAAAAAGCTAAATAGCTAAATTACTAAAAAGGAGTAAATATGAATCAAAAAATTTTATTTATTTTTAATCATGAACCTTATGACGGAAGTGATATTGCATGGAACGGATTAAGACTGGCTAAAGCACTGTCTGAAAACGGAAATAAAGTTAGAATTTTTTTAATGAATGATTCTGTAGATATGGCAAGAGAATGTTATAAAAAACCGGAAAATTATGATACAGATTTAGTTGCAATGCTCAAAGAAATGTATAAAAACGGTGTAAAACTTAAAGTCTGCGGAACCTGCCAGACAAGATGCGGGATTTTTAAAAACCAGCCTTATTTTAACGATAAAATAAAAGCCACAATGAAAGATTTGGCAAAATGGGTAGAAGAATGCG
>CAYPHV010000045.1:0-6006 GCA_964410645.1 uncultured Nautiliales bacterium | reverse complement strand
TCTTCTCCCAATTCAACCTAAAAGTGAATGTAAACTTACAAAAAGCAAAAACAGAATAAATAAAATTCTAAGCCAGAGTTTTGGCATTTTATGGGATATCCATGCGCCCATAAAAGTTGAAGCCACAGAAAAAGGGGCTACCAATAAAACAGCAGGCAGATATACATATCCAAGCGTCCATTGCATATGAACTTTATTAAAACCCAAAAAAATATACATTAAAGCACCGATAATTCCAAGAGGCAGTATTAATGCCGAAGTGGTAGCGGTTGCTTTTTTTATATCGACACCGTATTTCAATAAAACAGGTGTTATAAAACCCCCTCCACCAATTCCAAACATTCCGGATTTTATACCCATAATAATACCAATAATTATTTTTGCACCAAGAGGTATTTCTTTTTTTTCAAATTCTATTTTTAATTTATATTTTTTAAAAGTATTAATCATCATATTGATACATAAAATCAAAATAACTAGTCCAAAAAATTTTTCAAGCAGTTTTGAAGGAAGATAAGATGCTATCAATGCTCCTATAATATTAAAAGGTATAATAAAATATATTAATTCTTTAAACAACCGCCAGTCTATTCTTTTTTGCTTTTGAAAAGAAAAAATATTCCCTACAACCGTTAAAGAAACGATTACCAAAGAAGTACCCGCCACAAAATGCATATACTCATTATGAAACAGTCCAAAATGCTTAAAAATAAGTAAAAGCCCAGGTACAACTACAAGACCCCCGCCTATTCCCAAAGTTCCTGCTAATATACCGGTAATAATGCCAAGCAGTATATAATATAGAAATATTATCATACTGTTTTAATCATTTCGAATAATTTCAACAATTTCACCGCTTCTCACTGTATCTTTTGTTTCATCAATTACAGCTAAATAATCACTGACTGCCATCGATGTAAAAATAGAGGTCTGCTGACTGCCTGCATTTTTAACATAAATTTTTCCATTCTGAAATTCTGCTTTTACTCTTACAAAATCAATTCTTCCTTTTCTTGATTTAAGCTCTTCCTTTGCAATAGCTTTAAATGTTTTAATCTCCTTAAGCCCCACCATTTTTCTAACAGCCGGCAGCAAAAAAGTAATTGCATTTACAAGCAAAGCAGAAGGATATCCTGGAAGTCCAAAGAAAAGTTTTTTATCTTTATTTGCAAAAATCAACGGTCTTCCCGGACGTATATTTGTAGCGGTAAAATGAATATCAAGACCTATTTTACGCGCTACTTTTTTGGTAAAATCATATTTTCCTTTGCTGGCCCCACCGGAGCTTAATAAAATATCCTCCTCACTAAGTGCCCTTAAAAAAACATCTTTTAATTTTTCCGGTTCGTCTTTTACAATTCCATAATATGTAATATCCGCGTATTTTCTTAAAATCCCTTTTAAAATATAAAAATTTGTATTTTTAACACCCGCACTTCCCAATTCTTCATAAACTTCTTTTACCTCATCTCCTGTTACTATAATTCCAATTTTTACTTTTTGATAAACTTTAATATGGTAAACTCCCAAATTTGCCAAAAGGGCCACTTTTTTATAATCAAGAAATGTTCCTTTTTTTAAAACTGTTTCATCTTTTTTTATTTCATCGCCTGTCGGATTTATCAAATCTCCTTTTTCAGCACTTTTAACAATAATATAATTTCCCTCTTTTTCAGTATCTTCAATCCTAACAACCGTATTTGCGCCTTTTGGCACAACTGCACCGGTCATAATAAATACCGCCCCGCCTTTATATTTTTTAGGATTCTCCCCGGCTTTTGCTTCATCTGTAATTTTAAGTTTAGCAGGAAATATAAGATTATCAATATTAAAAGCATATCCGTCAACCGCACTTTTATTACTCTCTGGAATATTAAATTTTGCTTTTACATCTTCAAACAATACTCTTTCTTCCGCTTCTTCAAGAGTTATTAATTCATAATTTTTTTCTTTAGCCATATCTAAAATTATTTTTTTTGCATCGTTCATAGTTTTTTTCATTCTTTACCCCTGCTTCCCCATTCGCTCACTCCACTCGCTTCCAACAATCCTCCGTGAGCTCTTTTTATAATCTCGGCTCTGTCTATTCTGTCTCCTATTAAAAACCTGGGAATCCATATATCAAATGCAGTGGCTTTATAAAACAGTGCAGCCGCAGGAACTGCTACAACAGGCGTATTTTTTATATATCCGAATGTCAGCATATTACCTGGTTGAATCGGATTTCCTCTTACAAAACCGCTAACCCCAGCTTCTTTTACAGCTTTATATGTGACATCGTCTGGATCAACAGACGTGCCGCCGGTTAAAATAACCAAATCATATTTATCTGCGAATTCTTTTATTTTATTTTTAATTAAATTCTGATTATCAGGTAAAAAAGTTTTTTCCCCAATATCGCATAATAAATTTTTCAGTTTTGGTTTTAATTTATCATAAAATTTATCTTTAATTCTTCCTTTATAAACTTCATTTCCTGTAATAATAAGGCCTACTTTTTTAGGAGTAAATGGAATAACTTTTATAATATCTTTTATTTTAGATGCTTCTTCTACTTCTTTTTTCGGTGCAATAAGAGAAATTATTCTGACAGCCGCCAGTTTATCACCTTTATTTACCACTGTATTGTTATAAATTGTTGGCATTGAAGGTTCCCCTACGGAATTAAATTTAAAAAGTTTTTCAGTATCTATTTTGCATACACCAAAAACTTTTGAAAAAATAGTAATTTTACCTTCTTTTGGTTCTTTTGAAGTATATGTGTTTTCTCCTCTTGCAGATTCACTTAATATTTTTGCCGCATCATTTTCGTGGATTTCATTTTCTTTTATTTCAAAAATATAAATATGATCTTTTCCAACATCTTTTAAAATATTTATATCTTCTTTTTTTATAATATGACCTTTTTTAAAAATTCTACCTTTAAACTTTCCTTCAGGATCTACTTTTGTTATATCATGAAGTAATACTTTACCTATTGCATTTTCAACTTTTATTGTTTTGATCAACTTCCTATCCTTAAAAATTTCTAAAATTTAGAGGGATTTTTTGATTTAATTTAGATATATCAAGCTTTCTTTTTTGAGGATTTACATTTCCGAGAGTTTCTTTTTCACTTTCGAAAAAATTTTGAAGATAATATGTTCCTTTATATCCCAAATCATACAAAATATCAATAATTTTATTTATATCTTTTTCATTCAATAAATCAGTATGAACAGTTGTTCTAACTTCAAAATCAAAATCCTTTTTGATCAAGTATTTCAATGTTTCAAAAAACTTATCCCAATTTTTATTCTTGGTAATAAATTCAAATTTTTCAGGGGGTGCTTTAAAATCCAACGCAATATAATCTAAAAGATTATTTTCCGCCAGTTTTTTTACCACATCCGGATTAATTCCGTTTGTATCAAGTTTTATTTCAAATCCCATATCTTTTACTTTTTTAGCAAAATCTATTAAATTATTGTATAAAGTCGGCTCTCCGCCTGTAAATGATACTCCGTCAAGTAGTCCTGTTCTTGTTTTTAAAAATTCGATAATTTCATTTTCTTCTATTTGCTTTTTACCAAACACAACATCTTTATTATAGCAATAAGGACATCTCATATTACATCCGCTAAACCATAAAATTGCACAAAGCCTTCCAGGAAAGTCTAATGTGGAAAATTTTTGAATAGAATATATTCCGTTCATTAATTTTCTTTAAAATATTTTCTTTCCCTGTGTTCTGCTTTTTTACCTATATTAAAACTCTCAACTGGTCTGTAATAACCCATCACCCTTGTATATACCATACATTTAGTTCTTTTATCTTTATTTGCTTCTAAAATTTCTTTTCTTGATAATGTTTTTTCACTAGTCATTGTTTTCTCCTTTTAAATTATTTAATAACTCTTCATCGCAGTATGGGCAATATTCATGTTCTCCCGAAATATATCCGTGTTTTGGACAAACACTAAACACAGGTGTTATTGAAATATAAGGCAATTTAAAATTAGAAACTGTTTTTTTAACCAGTTTTTTTGCAGCATTGCCTGAACTCAATTTTTCGCTCATGTATAAATGCAAAACCGTTCCTCCTGTATATAAAATCTGAAGAGGATCCTGCAAACTTAAAGCTTCAAATGGATCATCTGTATAGTTAGCAGGTAATTGAGAAGAATTTGTATAATAAGGGGCATCTTCAAAACCTGCCTGAATAATATTCGGAAATCTTTTTTTGTCTTCTTTTGCAAATCTGTATGTTGTTCCTTCTGCAGGGGTTGCTTCAAGATTGTATAAATTCCCTGTAGCTTCCTGATATTTAATAAGTTTTTTTCTTATAAAATCAAGTATTTCTTTTGCAAATTTTATTCCCTGTTCTGTTGTAATATTTTCTTTATCATTTGTAAAATTTCTTATCATTTCATTCATTCCGTTAACCCCGATAGTAGAAAAATGATTATTAAATCCTGGTAGATATCTTTTTGTATAAGGATAAAGTCCTCTGTCATACATTATTTGAATGAACTTTCTTTTCTTTTCCAATGTTGATTTTGCCAAATCCATTAAATATTCAAGTCTTTCAAGCAATGCTTCTTTATCACCTTTATAAAGAAATCCAAGTCTTGCCATATTAATGGTAACTACTCCTATACTTCCCGTCATTTCAGCACTACCAAAAAGCCCGCCGCCTCTTCTTTTAAGCTCTCTTAAATCAATCTGGACCCTGCAGCACATACTTCTGACCGCTCCCGGTTCATAAGCATTAGGATTTTTTATTTTATTTCCATTTTTATCTATCATATACTGACTGCCTATAAAATTTTGAAAATAACTGTTTCCAACTTTTGCTGTATTTTCCCAAAGAGCAATGGCTGCAGGGGAATCCCAGTCAAAATCCTCTGTAATGTTTACTGTGGGAATTGGAAATGTAAAAGGCTGCTCTATGGCATCGCCTTTTGTCATTACTTCATAATAAGCTTTTATAATCTGCTGCATTTCCGGTTCAAAATCTTTATAGGTAGCATCGGTTAGCTTTTTAATTTTAGGGTCTCTTTTTTGGAGTTTTTTTAATAATTCCGTATTTTTCATTCCTTCAAATAAATGCCTGTTGTTTCTTGTGGGAATCTGGTTTTTCAAATCGTCAGGAACTGTAAAATCAAGCGTAATATTGGTAAAAGGAGACTGTCCCCAACGTGCCGGAACATTCAAATTATATACAAAACTTTCTATTGCTTCTTTTATATCACTGAATTTAAGATCTTCTTTAAAAACATACGGAGCCAAATAAGTGTCAAAACTACTGAATGCCTGAGCACCGGCCCATTCGCTTTGAAGAATCCCAAGGAAATTTGCCATTTGCCCAAGAGCACTTCTGAAATGATTGGGAGCCTTGCTTTCAACTCTTCCTCTCACCCCGTTAAACCCTTCATTTAATAAATTTCTAAGACTCCATCCGGCACAGTATCCGCTGAGACAGTCCAAATCGTGTATATGATAATCTCCGTTTCTGTGAGCTATTCCTTCTTCTTTTGAATAAATTTTATCAAGCCAGTAATTTGCTATAACCTTCCCAGCTGTATTATTTATAAGCCCGGCATGAGAATATCCCGTGTTGGAATTTGCATTAATTCTCCAATCTTCTTTATTAATATACTCTTCAATGGTAGTATTACAATTTATATATGTTGCGTCTTTATTTAAAACATTTTCTCTTTGAAGCTTATGTAAATGTCTGTAAAGCATAAAATTTTTCATTACATCAAAATAACCGTGTTTATATAAAGATTTTTCAATTAAATCCTGTATATACTCAACTTCAGGAGTTTCAATCCCTTTTAATTCATCAATCACTTCTTTAAATACATTTGAATCATATTCTACATTTGTAACATCAAAAGCTCTTTTAATGGCATCCTCAATTTTATAAGTAAAATAATCTTGAAAACTTCCGTTTCTTTTAACAACTTTTTTCATTATAACTCCTGGATAATGATTTATATAAAAATATATTATAAATTA
>CAYPHV010000044.1:2836-9715 GCA_964410645.1 uncultured Nautiliales bacterium | reverse complement strand
GAATTGTCTAAATTTTTAATACTTTTTACTATGTCATTGGAAACTTTGTCTAATTCTCCTGCATTTTCTTGATTAACTATTAACATCTTACTGATTAAATCTCTTAACTGATTAATGGATTTTTCAAAATCTGTTTTTGCATTTTCAATTTTTTTTCTAAAATCATATTCAAGATATTTTTTCATAACTTCTATTATAATATTTAAATTGCTGCCTATTTTATTTTCAATATTATTCAACATTTCATTAATAGTATTTTTTAATTTTTCCAATTCGGGATTTTTAGTGGTTAGTGTAATTCTTCCGTTTAATTTTCCGTTTTTAACATCATTAACAATACTAATTGTATTATTTACCAAATGTTTTTCTTCCAGGATTTCTTCTTCTACTAATTCTACACTTTCATTTATTCTTTTTGCCATTCTTCCTATTTCATCATTAAAATCAATTTCTATTTTGTTAAAATTGTCTTTTTCTCTTCTTAAATAACTAAAGAAATTATCCAATGCGTTTGTAACTTTTTCTAAAGGATTAATAATTATTTTATCCATAGCAAACTTTAACAACAAAAGTAAAATTAAAATTGCCGCTATATCTGTAACTATTATTGCCATAATAATATGTTTTACTCTTTGGTTGGCAATCTTTTTTATTTTTGCAACACTCTCATTTATGCTTTTTAAATATGCCCCGGTTCCTATTACCCAGCCCCACGGTTTAAACAGTCTTACAATTGAAAGTTTATATTCATATTTTTTACTTACCGGATTATAAAATTCATATTTAACAAACGCTCTGTCACAGTTACATTTTTTAAGGGCGTTAACACCGAGTTCTACAAAAGGGACTTTTGGAGTATTTATAAAAGTTTTTCCGTCAAACTGGGGTTTAATCGGATGCATTATCATTTTATAATTCATATCGTTTATCCAAAAATATCCGTTTTTTCCGTATCTTACACTTTTAATTTTTTCCAATACATCTTTTTTTATATTTTTAGAAAGTGCCTGTTTATAAGAATCTTCTATAATTTTATAAGCTATATCTGATTTAGCAATTAAACCGTTTTTTATCTCTTTTAACATATTTTCTTTTACAACTTGAATATTTTCATCTCTTAAAGAATAAATACCTTCTATACT
The DNA here is from genome assembly GCA_964410645.1 of uncultured Nautiliales bacterium. Taxonomy (GTDB): domain Bacteria; phylum Campylobacterota; class Campylobacteria; order Campylobacterales; family Nautiliaceae; genus JALTBU01. The sequence continues at coordinate 8,573 of CAYPHV010000044.1, read as the reverse complement.
TACTATTAAACTAGCTACTGATAAAAGCACTAAACCTAATAAAAAAACCGCAAATAATTTTATTTTAACACTTAAATTTTTCATTTTATAACCTCTATATCTTAAATTTAGACAATTCTTTCAACAATTCATCTGCCAAACGGTAAATATTTTCTATAGTTTTTGAATTACTTTCAATATATTTTTCATTATTATCTGAAAGATTTAAAATTTTATTCATATGAACAGTAAATTCCTGCATTTTTTTCGCAATTTCATTAATTGACTGCACATTCTCTCCAACTCCACTGACAACATTGCCCATTTGGCCCGAAACATTTTCTATTTTACCCTGAGCATCATTTGCCACACCTGCGATTTTCTTTACTCTTTCAACATTTTGGTTCATTTCTTTATTTGCATCACTGATTCCCTGAACAATTACATTGATAGTCGCGTCTATTTCATTTAAACTTTTTTGAGTTTTTTCAGCCAGTTTTCTAACTTCATCGGCAACCACCGCAAATCCTCTTCCGTGTTCCCCCGCCCTTGCCGCTTCTATTGCCGCGTTCAGTGCAAGCAGATTTGTCTGGTCTGCAATTTCTTTAATTACTGATAATATGCTTTTAATACCTTCTGCATTATTTGTAAGCTCGTTCATTTTCATGGCCAGTTCATTTTCATTTTGAGAATTTTCCTGAATCCGTCCAATAACCTGTTCTATTTCGGTAACAGTATAATGCAAAGCATCGTTTGCTTTTAAAATAAGATTTTTAATATTTTGAGAAAAATCTGCTTCATTTATTAAATTTTCTTCAATATTGTTAGATTTTTTAACAGTGGAAGTTATAATTTCATTTTCTTTACTGATGTTATTTTCTATTATTTCAAAATCATTTTTAAGCTTTAATGTTACATTTTTATTTTGATTAGAACTGCTATAGGCTGAAGTTAGCACTTCTCTTAGACTTTCCATAAATTCTCTTAAACTTTTTCTGATAATACCGAATTCATCATTTTCATATACTCTAATATCTATGGATAAATCTTTATTTTTAGAAATCATTAATATTAAAGATTTTAAAGAATTAATTTTAATTTCAAGATTTCTTACACTTAATATTCCAAGAATTATCATAAATAAGTTTGCCAAAATTCCCAATATAAATGCTATTAATTCAGGATATGTATTTATACTATTTACATCTTTTTGAATAACATTAGCTAATTTATCGTCTATTTTTTTTAATTTATTAATTTTTTTAGTAATTATCCCAAACCAATATTCTGCATCTACCCCAAAATGCCCCGTATTATGTTTTAAAACGGCAATATTTCTTAATCTTTGGACTTCGTTAAATGAAGGGGCTTTAGTTATTTGAAAATAAATTTTTTTAATTTTTTCATTCGCAAAAGTTGAAAAATCATCTAAAAATGCATTCTGCTCGGCAACTAAAGTAATAAATTTAGTATACATTCCCGGTAAAAATTTATCCGCCCCGAATGTGGCTGATAAAACAGCCCTCTCAATTCCCGCCCTCTCTTTTGCTTTCAAAAAACTTGTGTAAGCGGCAAGTTCCATGGCTATTTTAGGGTTAGGGGCCAACTTTGATGTATTTCCTATAATTTTAAGCATAACCGCGTTCATTTTTGTATACCAGTTTACTTCATTTTTTAAAGAAATTTTAAAACTGTCAACTTTTCTTCTTATGCCATTAATTTTTGAAAGATAATTACTTAATTCATTAATATATTCTTTTGTTTCGTTATCTAAAAAAGACTTATCAATAGAATTTAACGTATTGTAATAATTCTTAATCTTTTCATCTGTCATTTTTCTCTGTTTTGGAAGTAAACTGACAAATTTTTTTCCCTTGCTTCCAAGAAAACCGGCACTTGCACCCCTTTCTTTTTGAGTTTCATGAATTAAAGCACTTAAACTTTTGCTTAAATCTACCAAATTTGAAAGTTCTTTTTTTACAGTTACATTTTCTTGCCATGTAATAAAATCTTTTACATTATAATATGTTAAAAAAATTGATGCCAATACAACAATAATAATCATAACAGTACGCAAACTCAGCTTTTTTATCATTTTAACCCTTTTTTAATATTTTGATATTATTATATATAAAAAGGGGTAAATATGAAAGAATTTTGTCTGCCAAATCAGGATAATATTGAAATGTGTCTAAGAGATTTAAAAGGTAAATGGATAGTATTATATTTTTATCCAAAAGACAATACCCCGGGATGCACAATCGAAGCCAAAGAATTTAGCACTCTTATAGATGAATTTGAAAAACTAAATGCTGCTGTTATAGGGATAAGTCCCGATTCACCCCAAAAACACTGTAATTTCATAGAAAAACACGGCCTTAAAATTACACTTCTTAGTGACACGGAAAAAAATGTATTAAAAGAATTCGGAGCATGGGGCAAGAAAAAAATGTATGGAAAAGAGTATGAAGGTGTAATACGCTCTAGCTTTATAATAAACCCTGAAGGAAAAATTGTAAAAGAATACAAAAAAGTAAAAGCGAAAGGTCACGCCGAAAAAGTTTTGGAAGATTTAAAAAAACTTTAAGCTTTTTTAAAAAATCTTTGTTTAATCCACATAACTATATAAAATAAAAATGGAATAAATAAAACTCCAACAAATGTAGCCGTGCTCATACCAAATACAACAGAAGCACCTAAAACATGTCTGCTATTAGCACCCGCCCCAGTGCTGAGTAAAAGAGGCAAAGTTCCTAAAATAAAAGCAAGGGAAGTCATAATAATCGGTCTGAATCTAAGTTTTGCAGCTTCAAGTGTTGCATCGATTAAAGTATAACCGTTTTTTAATCTCTCAACCGCAAATTGCACCATTAAAATAGCATTCTTAGCAGATAATCCGACCAGTGTAATAAGTGCCACCTGATAATAAATATCTGCTTCAAGATGCATAAATTTAAGTAGATAAATTCCAAGGGCTGCACCTAATATTCCAAATGGGATACTTAAAATTACTGCCAAAGGGATTGACCAGCTTTCATACAATGCTGCTAATATTAAAAATACAAATATTATGGAGAATAAAAGTGTATAATTTGTATGATTTTTAAGTTTTGCTTCTTGATATGAAGTTCCTGACCAAGCAAGAGTATAGCCTTTTGGTAAAATCTTATCAGCTATTTTTTTGATTTCATCCATAGCTTCCCCTGAAGAATATCCCGGTCTTGCAGAACCCATTACAAAAGCTGAATTAAACATATTAAATCTCTGAATTACACTTGCTCCTACAATTCTTTTTATTTTTATAAGTTCGGTTACCGGTATCATTTGACCCGTCATTGATTTTACAAATATAGAATTTAAGCTATTTAAATCTTTTCTATATTCATCAAGTGAAGAAATATTTACATGAAAAACTCTGCTATAAAGATTAAAATCATTTACATAACTTCTTGACAAAGTTGAATTTAAAGTAGAAAAAAGTTCAGCAAGATTTACATTCATAGATTTTGCTTTTTCCCTGTCTACTGTTAAATAATATTCAGGTGTTCTCGTATTTAGAGTTGTTCTTACCATCATAAGTTTAGGGTCTTTGTTTGCCGCGTCAACCACTTTTTTTGCTAAGTTAGCAAGTTTTGTGATATCTCCTCCAGTTCTATCTTGAATCCACATTTGAAATCCTGAAGTCATACTCATACCTATAATTGGAGGAGGGTTAAAAGCCAATACCATAGCATCTTTATCGCTATAGAATTGTCCCATCATTTTACTAGCAATTGCCATTGATGATTGATTAGGTTTTTTTCTTTTATCCCAAGGAGTTAGTTTTGCAAACATAAATGAAGCATCAGGTTTAAAAGCCATTGTCATCAAATCAAGTCCACTAATTCCAGCGGCTTCCGTAACATAAGGATTTTTCATAACTTTTTTTTCTACATCAAGTGTAGTTTTATCTGTTTCATTTAGAGAAGTTCCGGGCATATTATATTTGAAAATCATAAGTACGCCCTTATCTTCTATCGGAACTAATCCGGTTGGAAGGGCTTTGTTTATTTTATATGTTGCAAAAACTAATACACCATAAATTAAAAATGTAAAAATACCACCTTTAATTAAAAGCTTTGCAGTTTTTGTGTATTTATCAGTAGTCCAATCAAAAAATTTATTGAATATCCTTATAGGTAAAATAGGATTTTCATTTTTTTTGATTAAAATAGCTGCTAAAGCCGGCGTCAAAGTTAAAGCGGTAAATCCTGAAATAATTACCGCAGTAACAATTGTAACAGCAAACTGTTTATAGAAAACCCCCGTAAATCCAGATGTAAAAGCAGCCGGAATAAATACTGCACTTAGGACTAAAACAATCGCTACCAAAGGAGAGGTTAGCTCTTTCATAGCATTAATAGACGCTTCTTTAACAGTTATATCAGGATGTATATGAAGATTTCTTTCAATATTTTCAACTACAACAATGGCATCATCAACCACAAGTCCAATTGCTAAAACCAGTCCAAAAAGTGTTAGTAAATTTATAGAAAACCCAAACATATAAAGTCCTGCAAATGTTCCTATAATAGATACTGGAATAGCAAGAACAGGAATTAAAGTAGCTCTTAAATTACCTAAAAACAGGTAGACAATTAAAATTACCAGAATAATTGCTTCAAAAAGTGTATACACAACTTCTTTCATAGATGCTTTTACAAACGGAGTTATATCGTAAGGCACATGATAACTTATATCTTTTGGAAATTTTTTTGATAACTGTTTCAATGTTTTATCAACTTTTTGTGATACTTCCAGTGCATTTGCACCAGGGGAGAGAAATATACCCATACCGGACATTGGCTCTAAATTATAACTGCTTTTTACATTATAAGTTTCTCTTCCAAGCGTTACTTTTGCTATATCTTTAAGTTTTAATGAAGCACCATCTGGTTTTGAGCGGATAATAATATTTTCAAACTCTTTTGGAGTTTTAAATCTGCCTTTTGTAGTGATAGAATATGTATATGATACTTTTTGAGTTGTTGGAGCAGCCCCTAAACTTCCTGCTGTATATTGATTGTTTTGTTCTCTTATTACATTCATGACTTCTTGCGGAGATAAATTATAAAATTTCAGTTTTTGCGGGTCAAGCCAAATTCTTATTGAATAATCCCTGTCTCCAAATACTATGGCATCACCAACTCCGGGAATTCTTTTTATATCATCAACTACATTTATTTTTATATAGTTATGAATAAAAGTTAGATCGTGAACTCCATTTTTTGAAGTAAAAGTGATAAATTTTAATACATCTGGAGATCTTGCATCTACATTTACCCCCAATCTTTTTACTTCTTCGGGTAGTTTAGCAAGAGCTAATTGAACTCTGTTGTTTATATCAACTTTTGCCTGATTTTTGTCTGTTCCTGTTTTGAAATAAACCTTAATTGTAGCTCTTCCGTTTGGAGACAGGGTTGAACTCATATAAATCATATTATCAACTCCGTTTATGGCTTCTTCAAGAGGAGCTGCGACTGTTTTTGCCAGAGTTTTGGCATCTGCTCCTGGATACATTGCAGTTACTACAATTTGAGGAGGTGTTAAACTCGGATATTCTTTAATAGGTAAAAGTTTCATTGAAACTATACCTGCGATAATGATTATTGTAGCAATAACAGTGGAGAAAATAGGCCTATTTATAAAAAACTTTGAAAACATACTATTCTCCTATCACTTTATCAATTATGATTTTGCCATTTGGTTTGATATGAAA
>CAYPHV010000044.1:0-2736 GCA_964410645.1 uncultured Nautiliales bacterium | reverse complement strand
TCTAAAACTGCTCTTAATTGAATTGTAGAAGTATCTTTATCAAATTTGTTATCGATATAATCAACATTTGCTGAGGCTACTAATTTATTATTTTTAAAAATATCTACTTTTAATTTCCCGTCAATATAATATTCTTTGTTTAATTTTTCAAATTGACTTTCTGGCAAAGAAAAATAAATATAAATTTTATCAATATTATAAACATCAACAAGCGGAGTTCCCGCCGTTACATAATTTCCTGCATCAACTTTTTTTATAGAAGTAGTCCCATCAATTGGTGATTTTACATTTGTGTAATTAAAATTTATTTTAGCTAAGGCTAAATTCGCCTTTGCGGCCTGAATCTCGGCCAAGGCACTGTTATAAGCACTAAAAGCGGCATCTCTTTGTGAATCGCTGATAGAATGCTGTTTATAAAGTCTTTTATCTCTTTCCCAGTCTCTTTTTGCTTTATAAAAAGAGGCCTTGGCCAGTTTAAGGTTTGCTTTCGCACCCTCAAGCCTTGCTTTATAAATACTGTCATCTATTTTAAAAAGCACATCGTCTTTTTTTACGCCATTACCTTCTTTAAAAAATTTTTTCTCCAATGTCCCGCTTACCTTTGCCACAACCGTTACATAATTATAAGCCTTGGTTTCGGCAGGATAAATTAGATTGTCTATTTTTATTTTTTTAAACATTTTAACATTATAAACATCCACATGAGGCGTAGGAAGTTTTCTATTTTGGGGCATAGCCGCTGATACAAAAGAAAATACCATAAATATACTAAAAACTAATCTTTTCATTTTACAAACTCCTTAATTTCTTTATTTGAATATAAATAATAAGTCCCGTAAGCTATTTGCAGATTATATAGAGCCGTTTTATATTGAGCCATAGCATTTGTTTTATCGCTCAAAGCATCTAAATAATCCACAACCGTAACAGCCCCGTTATGATATCTGTTGGTAATTAACCTAAACGCTTCATTTGCGGCTTCAAGCGATTTTTTTGCACTTTCTATCTGAGCTTTTACTGTTTTAATGTTAAGCAGAGCCATTTGAATATTCTTTTTTTGTTCTTTTTCATAAAAAGAGACCTGTTTTTGAAGGGAGAGTTTTTGAATAAGAACGGCTTCTTTTTGCTTTTTAACCGCCCCGTTATCAAACAGCCTCATTCCAAGGGTTAATGAAAGCTGGTTTTGATGGTCTTCTCCTTTTGGATGCATTATATCGGTTCTTTTATATCCGTAAACTCCATATGTGTCCTCTATATTTATTTGAGGCATATATGCCGAATTTAATGATTTTGAATTATATTCAATTGATTTTTGCGAAGCTTTTAGCGCTTTTATGTTATCAAGCGTATCAGGGGTTATGTTTTTAGGCGGCAAAATAGTTGAATCGTCAATGCCGTTTATATCTTTGCCCACATTCAAAGCAAGTGTTTTTTTAGCATCTTCAAGTTTATATTTTACTTCATCTATCTGATAAACGGTATTTAAAAGTGAAGCTTCTATTTTTTTTACTTCATCTTCTGTAACATTACCCACATTATATAAATCTTTTATTCTTTTATATTCGGCGTTTAAATATTCTTTTGCACCCTCAAGCGCTTCAAGATCGGCTTTAAGGATTTTTATTTGAAAATAAAGTGAAACAATATTAAATTGAAGCTGCTTTTTAAAAGAAGCACTTTGAAATTTTAATGATTCAAATTCATAATTTTTGGCATTAAGCATATATTTCTTTTTATTACCGTCAAACAGATTAACAGAAACTTTTGCAAAGCCTCCGTAAATATCCCCGGGTCTTCCCATATTTCTTGGGTCAGTTATTTGATAGGTTCCCCCTATATCTATTGTAGGATAATACTCTTTTTTAATCGACTGAGATTCAAGAAGCGGTTTTTTCGTGTCTATATCTTTTGAAACACTCAAATCATTGTGTGTTAAGGCATAATTTAAAAGCGATTTCAAATTTTCCCCGTAGACAAAAGAAGCTAAAAGTGCAATAGAAAGACAAATTTTTTTCACTGTTTTTCTCCTTCAATAAAGTTCATAACCACATTTTTTAAATTCTCTATAAATTCGTTTTTATCCATATTAATGAGATATTTTTTTTCTTTTAATTTCTTAAAAAAAGGTCCGCTTATAACAAAAAAATCGGTTACACCGATAATTAAATGCATTACAAATGAAGAATTGACTTTTTTAAAAACATTCTGTTTCTCCCCTTCTTTTAATATTTCATCCAAACAGTTTTTAATTCCGGACATAAGCATTATTATTTCATCAGATAAATTATTACTTCCATTAATAATTTCTCTTAATATCAACAACACATCTTCTCTTTTTCTTGAAAAAAACACACAAATAAAAGTATTTATTTTTTCTTCCGGATTATTACAAAAAGAAAGTTTATCATCTAAATTTTTTTGCAAAGCATAAATATTCTGCTTTAAAACCTCTTCAAAAACTTCCTGCTTACTTTTAAAATAATAATAAAAAGTAGCCTTGTTTATTTCGGTTTCTTTTGCCAGTTTATCTACCCTGACCCCTGCATATCCATATTCTGCAAAAGCTTTATTTGCAACTTTTAGAATTTTTTCCCTCGTATTCATTCAGTTCCTTTTTTATACCGACTGGTTGGTTGACATTATATCAAAATACAAATCAATTTTTTGTAAAGTGATATTATATTTTTGAATTGTTATTTCTAAATTTTGAATCTCTAATGAATTTTTAAGTGACTG
>CAYPHV010000043.1:0-9890 GCA_964410645.1 uncultured Nautiliales bacterium | reverse complement strand
GATACTGCTTTAAAAACAGCAAGTGCCGGATATTTAACAAGAAAGCTTGTTGACGTTACACAAAATTTCAGAGTTACTATGGAAGACTGCGGAACGCATGAAGGAATTGAAGTTACGGATATTACAGACGGTTCTACGTTAGTTGAATCATTGGAAGAAAGAATTTACGGAAGGGTTTTGGCTGATGATGTGTATGATCCGATTACTAATGAAGTTCTTTTTACAGAAGGTACTTTGATCACAGAAGAAGAAGCAAAAGAAATTGTCAGAAAAGGTGTAAAATCTGTGAAAATTAGAAGTGCTCTCACCTGTAAGGCTAAAAAAGGTATCTGTGCTAAATGTTATGGTATGAATCTGGCTGAGAGAAAATTGGTTAAAGTCGGTGAAGCTGTAGGTATTGTTGCGGCACAAAGTATTGGTGAGCCTGGAACTCAGCTAACCCTTAGAACGTTTCATACAGGTGGTATTGCCGGATCAACTCAGGAAGAAAGGCAGATAGTAGCGGATAAATACGGATATATCAGATATTATAATATTGCGGAATATAATAGAAACAGTAAAAAGATTGTTGCAAATAGAAGAAACGCCGCAGTTTTATTAGTGGAACCAAAAATGAAAGCCCCGTGTGATGGTATTGTAAAAGTTCAGACCCAGCATGAGGAAGTTTTAATTGAGATTCATTGTGACGATGGAAATGTGAAAAGATATTCTTTAAGAAAAAATGATATCGTTAAAGGAACAGAGCTTGCAGGAATTTCTGGAAAAACAGAAGGGAAACTTTTTATTCCTTATAAAGATCAATTGGTAAAAAAAGATGATGCTATAGTAGAAGTTATTAAAGAGGCTTGGTATATTCCTCAGCGTATTCCTTACGGAGGCGAACTTAAGGTTGAGGATAACGAGCCGGTACCTCTAAAAGTAATAGCAAAAGCAAGTGGTACAATTAAATATTATAAATTAACAGGTGATCATCTTGAAAGAGTTTATGATTTAAAAGCAAATACTGAAATAGGATTTGGCAATGAATATAAAGGTTTGTTTGCAGTAATTGTGGATGAACATGACAGAGAAGCGGATAGATATTATATCGTTCGGGGCAGTAAAATATTAAAAAACGATAATTCTTCCATAGATACAGGTGAAGTTATAGCCGATCCTGTAAACGGGGAAAATAAAATTATTGCCGAATGGGATCCGTTTGCTAATCCGCTTCTTGCAGAAGCTGATGGTGTTGTTAAATTTGAAGATATTACCGACGGATTTACCGTTACGACTCAAATTGATGAGCTTACCGGGGAATCAAGAATTATTGTAAAAGAATATTTGCCAAAAGGCTATCAGCCAAGAATATTGCTTGCAAGCAAAACACAGGTATATGAATATATTCTTGAACCGAAAACAGTTATTCATGTTCAAGAAGGGGCAGAGGTTAAACAAGGGGATATTCTGGCCAAAACACCAAAAGCAGTAGCGAAATCCACTGATATTACAGGCGGTCTTCCAAGGGTTAATGAACTGTTTGAAGCAAGGCGTCCGAAATCTCCGGCTGTTATCAGTGAAATAGACGGTAATGTTAAATTTGGTAAAACTGTAAGAGGCAAGCAAAGATTAATAGTAGAAGGTGAAGGAAGTGTTAAAGAATATTTAGTTTCTGTAGACAGGCAGATTTTAGTTCATGAAGGTGATTTTGTACATGCAGGTGAAAAACTTACAGATGGGCAAATCTCCAGCTATAATATATTAAATATTCTTGGAGAAAAAGCACTTCAGCAATATATCGTAAATGAAGTACAAAAAGTTTATAGACTTCAAGGCGTTAATATTAATGATAAACATATTGAGCTTATTATTAATCAAATGCTAAGACAGGTAAAAATCGTGGATAGTGGGGATACCAAACTTATCGAAGGTGATTTGGTGAGCAGAAAAAGATTTAATGATGAAAATGAAAGAATTAAGAAGTTTGGAGGAGAGCCTGCTATAGCCGAACCGGTATTAGTCGGTATAACAAGAGCGGCTATTCAGTCTGACAGCTTTATTTCGGCAGCATCTTTCCAAGAGACTACAAGAGTTCTTACGGAAGCTAGTATTCAGGGTAAATTTGATTATCTTGAAAATTTTAAAGAAAATATTGTTTTAGGAAGAGTTGTGCCTGTTGGTACCGGAATGTTTTATCATAAAGAAAGAAAGTTAAAAATAGATCATAAATAATCCTTATAAAAAGGAAATATTTTTTTCTTTACTTTTCAATTTTTAAAAATTTTGGTATAATCCTACACTAAAAAAGTTAAAAATTTTAAAAAAGGAAGCAAATGCCTACAATTAATCAGTTAGTTAGAAAAGGTAGAAAAGAAATCAACAAAAAGTCCAAGTCTCCAGCACTTGTGAATTGCCCTCAAAGAAGAGGAGTTTGTACGAGAGTATATACAACTACTCCGAAAAAACCTAACTCTGCACTTAGAAAAGTTGCAAAAGTCAGACTTACAAGCGGATATGAGGTAATCAGCTATATTCCTGGTATCGGACATAATTTGCAAGAACACAGTATAGTTTTAGTCAGAGGAGGCAGGGTAAAGGATTTACCTGGTGTTAAATATCATATCGTGAGAGGTGCGCTTGATACTGCCGGTGTTAAAGGTAGAATTGATTCAAGAAGTAAATACGGAACTAAAAAAAGCGAAGCTGGTAAAAAATAGTATAAAATATACATACTAAACTGAATGATTAAGTAGGATTTGCTTAATTGTTTGGCTGCGGAAAACGTAGAGTATGTGGCCTTGAATAAGGCGAAAAAAACACAGAAGACAAACAAGGAGAATATAATGAGAAGAAGAAAAGCCCCAAAAAGACCTGTAATGCCGGATCCGGTATATAAAAGTGAAGTTTTAACAAAATTTATTAATAAAGTTATGTGGGATGGTAAGAAAACTATTGCTGAAAAAATTGTTTATGGTGCAATTGAAAAACTTGATGCCAAAGGCGAAGAAAAAGGAATAGATGTTTTTTTCAAAGCTATTGAAAATGTAAAACCGCTTTTAGAGGTTAAAAGTCGTAGAGTAGGTGGTGCCACATATCAGGTTCCTGTGGAAGTAAGACCTGAAAGACAGCAGACACTTTCAATTAGATGGATTGTCGATGCGGCAAGAAAAAGAAATGAAAGAACAATGGTGGATAGACTTGCAAATGAATTATGGGACGTGGTAAATGAAAGAGGAGCATCATTTAAAAAACGGGAAGATACCCACAGAATGGCAGAAGCTAATAAAGCGTTTGCTCATTATAGATGGTAAAATTGAAAATTTTCTCTCTTTTTTCGCTACAAATTCTACATTACAATTACAAATAAGGAGATAAAATGCCAAGAAAAACGCCTTTGCATATGGTTAGAAATATAGGTATTGCGGCACATATTGACGCAGGTAAAACGACTACTACTGAGAGAATTTTATATTATACAGGAATTAGTCATAAAATTGGTGAGGTTCATGAAGGTGCGGCTACAATGGACTGGATGGATCAGGAAAAAGAAAGAGGTATTACAATTACTTCAGCTGCTACTACATGTTTTTGGAAAAATCACCAGATTAATATTATTGATACTCCGGGGCACGTTGATTTTACTATCGAAGTTGAAAGAAGTATGAGAGTTCTTGACGGGGCAGTTGCAGTATTTTGTGCTGTCGGAGGTGTTCAGCCTCAAAGCGAAACTGTTTGGAGACAAGCCAATAAATACAGAGTTCCGAGAATTGCTTTTGTTAATAAAATGGATAGAATCGGAGCTGATTTTTATGAAGTTGAAAAACAGATTAAAGAAAGACTAAAAGCAAATCCGCTTCCTTTACAAATCCCAATAGGCGCAGAAGAAAATTTTAAGGGTGTTGTGGATTTGGTAAAAATGAAAGCGTTTGTATGGGAAGATGAAGCGACCCTTGGAAGTACATATGAAACAATTGATATTCCTGCCGAATATCAGGAAAAGGCAAACGAATATAGAGAAAAATTAATAGAAGCTGTTGCCGAAACAGATGAAGCGTTAATGGAAAAATATTTTGCAGGAGAAGAATTAAGCGAAGATGAGATTAAAAAAGGTATTAAAACAGCGACAATTAATATTGATATTGTTCCGATGTTTTGTGGAAGCGCTTTTAAAAATAAAGGTGTTCAGCCGTTGCTTGATGGCGTAATTGATTATTTGCCGGCGCCTGACGAAGTTGATTGGATTAAAGGGATTGACCCTAAAACCGAAGAAGAAATCAGTGTGCATCCAGGCGATAACGAACCGTTTGCAGGGCTTGCATTTAAAATTATGACTGATCCGTTTGTGGGGAAACTTACATTTACAAGATTTTATTCAGGAACTATAAAATCCGGAAGTTATGTTCTTAATTCAACTAAAGATAAAAAAGAAAGAATTGGAAGACTTCTTAGAATGCATGCCAACAAAAGAGAAGAAGTTGAAAAATTTTACAGCGGTGAAATCGGAGCAGTGGTAGGTCTTAAAAATACACTGACAGGTGATACTTTGTGCGATGAAAAAAGGCCGATAATTTTGGAAAAAATGGAATTTCCGGATCCTGTTATTTCCGTGGCAGTTGAACCTAAAACAAAAGCTGATCAAGAAAAAATGGCAGTTGCTTTACAAAAATTGGCAGAAGAGGATCCAAGTTTCAGAGTTGCAACCGATGAAGAAAGCGGACAAACTATTATTTCAGGTATGGGAGAACTTCATCTTGAAATTCTTGTAGATAGACTTAAAAGAGAATTTAACGTTGAATGTAATACAGGAAAACCTCAAGTTGCATATAGAGAAACATTCAAAAATCAAATTGAACAAGAATATAAATATGCAAAACAATCAGGCGGTAGAGGACAATACGGGCATGTATTTTTAAGATTAATTCCTCAAGAGTCTGGAAAAGGATATGAATTTGTTGATTTGATTAAAGGTGGAGTAATTCCAAGGGAATATATCCCGGCTGTTGACAAAGGTATTAAAGAAGCTTCACAAGCAGGTGTTCTTGCAGGATTTCCGGTAGTTGATTTTAAAGCAGAACTTTATGATGGAAGTTACCATGAAGTTGACTCAAGCGAAATGGCATTTAAGCTTGCAGGTAGTATGGCATTCAAAGAAGGTATGAGAAGGGCACATCCTATTATTCTTGAGCCGGTTATGAAAGTAGAGATTGAAGTTCCTGAAGAATATATGGGAGATGTGATTGGAGATATTAACAGAAGAAGAGGTCAGGTTAATTCTATGGAAGATGTTCATGGAATTAAACAAATAACAGCTTTTGTCCCACTTGCAGAAATGTTTGGATATTCAACAGATCTTAGAAGTATGACGCAGGGAAGAGGAACTTATTCTATGGTATTTGCTCATTATGAAGAAGTCCCTAACAATATTGCACAAGAAATTATCAAAGAAAGACAGGGATAAACCTTTTCTTTTAATGTTATTATTTTATAAAAAATTTTAAGGAATTAATATGTACTATACTTTTGAGGATATTGATAAATTAATTAATGAAGATATGCCTTATTTTGATTTAACCGCTAAATTATTAAATATTAAAAGCGATGGGAAAATCTCTTTTTATACAAGAAAAGATGCTGTGGTCAGTTGTAATGATCTAATAGAACTTTTATGTAATAAATTGAATTTAAAAGTTATTTTTAAAGAAAAAAACGGTAAATTCATTAATGCAGATTCCAAACTTTTTGAAGCTGAAGGCAAGAATGTTTTGGTTCTTTGGAAAGTGGCCCAAAACATTTATGAATACGCTTTGGGTGTTTCTACTTATACCCATAAAATGGTTCAAAAAGCAAAATCATGTAATCCTAACATTGAAATTTTAACTACTAGAAAAGTAATTCCTTTTACAAAAAAAATAGCTTTGAATGCTATTATTGACGGTGGGGCTATGCCTCATAGAATTACCACAAACGAAACTGTTTTAATATTTGATAATTATATTAAGCTTTTTGGGGGATGGGAAAAATTTTATAAAGAATTTGAAAAATTAAAATATAAAACAATTGAAAAAAAATGGGTGGTTGAAACAAAGGATATTGATCAAGCTAAAATATTAATAGATTTAAATGTGGATGTTGTACAACTAGATAAAGTTGATATACCCACTACTCAAAAAATAGTTGATTTAGCCCATAAAAAAAGAATAAAAGTATTAAGCGCCGGGGGTATTAATATAAACAATATTGAAGAATATGTTAAGACAGGGACCGATGGAGTAGTTACGACTGCTCCTTATTTTGCAAAAGGTGCTGATGTAAAAGTGGTTATTAATTAAAGATATTTAAATAATATTTAATAAACAAAAGATAAAACGCTTTAAAGTTTATGTTATAATTTAAAAAATATATTAAAGGAGTGTATATGTTTAAAGAATGTTGTCCGGAACTTATCCCTGTAATGGAACAGGTAGCAGCTAAAGAACCTCATATTGATGCGTTAATAAAAAGACATAAAGAACTTAATAATAAAATAGATGATACCGATGCTGGAAGAGAATATATGAATGAAATGGAATTGGATGCTTTAAAAAAAGAAAAATTAAAAATAAAAGATGAAGTTTATCAGGCTATTATGGATTATCAAAAAGAAAAGGGAGAATAAATCCTTTTCTTTTGTTAAAACAGTGTCAGAGTAATTTTTGTTTATTTTTTTAGTATTGACTTAAAATTTTTTTATGATATAATTTTCCAATAGATTTGCTGTAGGCTTCCGGGTGAAGCAGACAATGAAGCAGCAAAATACTTCTAAAAAGCTTCATTGCAAAATCAAAATCTAAATTTGTTTATTATTTTTGTTAAATTAAATTATCTAAGGAGAGTTTTATGTCTAAAGATTATACACCAATGTATAAAGAATTGGGTATGGATATAGAAAAACACAGTGAACTCTTAGCAGCTCTTGGTGAAATATATCCGGAATTTTATTTAAAACAGGAAAACAGACCCAAAGCAATGGAATATTTCGATTATGTTATGAGCGAAATTCACGGTAAAAGAATAGAAGAGTTGATGGAAAAGAAAAAAGAAGGTAAACCGTTAGTCGGGACTTTTTGTATTTTTATTCCAGAAGAGATAGTAATAGGTGCTGGGGGTGTATGTTATGGACTTTGCGGCGGAGCTGATTTTTCAATTCCTGATGCTGAAAAAGATTTACCAAGAAATATCTGCCCTTTGATCAAATCCGGATATGGATTTAAAGTTCAAAGAACGTGCCCTTACACACAGGCAGCAGATTTTATTTATGGTGAAACAAGTTGTGAAGCAAAGAAAAAAACATGGGAAATTTTAAGTGACCTGCATCCCACTCATGTAATGCACATTCCTCAGATGAAAAGGGAAAAAGAAAAAGTTCTTTGGAAAAGCGAAATGTATGATTTTAAAAAGCATATTGAATCTGTAACAGGAAAAGAACTTTCTTTTGAAGAATTAAAAAAAGGAATTGAAATTGTAAATAAAAAAAGAGAAGCTATGCTAAGGCTTGATGAACTAAGGGGGATGTATCCCGATGTTGTTCCAATCAGCGGAAAAGACGGACTGTTAGTCAATCAAATTGCTTTTTATGATGATCCTGAAAGATTTACACAAAAAGTAAACGAACTTTGCGACGAACTTGAAGAAAGAATTAAAAACAATGTTTCGGTTGTTTCAAAAGAGACGCCAAGAATTATGGTAATAGGAACGCCTATGGCACCTCCAAACTGGAAACTTCATCATATAGTAGAAACAACAGGAGGGGCTATTATTAATGAAGAAGCATGTATTGGAAACAGATATTATAAAGACAATATTGAAACCAAAGGTGTAAAAAACGTTGATGATTTAATGGAAAATATGCTTGAGAGATATATGAAAATAGACTGTGCCTGTTTTACACCCAATGAGGGAAGAATAGATAAAATCATAAAAATGTATAAAGACAGAAAAGCTGACGGAATAATATATTATTCACTTTCATTTTGTCATACATATAATGTAGAATCAAAAAAAGTGATAGACAGACTTCAAGCAGAAAATATTCCAGTGCTTAAAATAGAATCTGATTATTCTATGGAAGATATGGGACAAATCAAAACAAGAGTTGAAGCATTTATAGAAAGTATGTCTTTTAAAAATAATGTAAAATTTAAAGGTTTTTAATGTATTACGGTGTTGATATAGGTTCAACCTATACAAAAATTGTTGGATTAGACGAAAATAAAAACATTATTGATCTAAAAGTATTGAATACTGATATAAATCCAGACGAACAGGTAAAAGAATATTTAAAAGATAAACCTATAGAAACATTAATTGCTACAGGCTATGGCAGATATATGGTTCAAAAAATATTTGATGTGCCGGTAATCAGTGAAATAAAAGCTCACGCAAAAGGAGCTTATTATTTTTTTAATGATGTTAAAACAGTTTTAGATTTGGGCGGACAGGACAGTAAAGTAATAAGAATAACCGAAGGCGGAAATTTTGATAATTTCAAAATGAATGACAAATGTGCGGCCGGAACAGGTAAATTTATTGAAATAGCTGCATCAAAATTGCAAGTACCTATAGAAGAATTTGGAGATTTTTGTAAAAAAGCTGATAAAAAAGTTCAAATTTCTTCTATGTGTGCGGTTTTTGCCGAATCAGAAGTTATCTCACTTATAGCAAAAAAAGAAAAACCTGAAAATATTGGTTATGGAATAATTGATTCAATAGCATCCAGACTTGTAGGAATGGCCAGAAGTATAAGACCTGAAAATAAAATAGTTTTTACAGGCGGTGGTGCATTAAATACATTATTAAAAGATTTAATATCACAAAAACTAAAAAAAGAAGTTTATGTTCCAGAGTATCCACAAATGATAGGAGCCTTTGGCGCAGCGCTTAGCGGATTAGAATCAATAAAATAAAAGGAGAAAATTATGAATAAAAAAATAGATTGTAGAAATGCGGCATGTCCAAAACCTGTGCTTGATACCAAAAAAGCATTGGAAGAAATGGACGAAGGAATATTAGAAGTTTTGGTAAATTCGGTTGCATCCGTTCAAAATGTTAAAAGATTTGCTACAAATCAGGGATTGGTGGCAGAAGAAGAAAAACTGGGTAACGGTGAAACAATGATCAGAATAGTAAAAGGTTATGAATGCAGTATTGCACCCGAGAAAGAGGATAATGATAAATTTTTGGACAAAGTATTATTTATCAAAGATGACAAAGTCGGAGAAGGAGAACTTGGACATATATTGATGGAAGGATTTTTAAAAACTACTTTAGAATTTAAAAAACTGCCTGAAATTATAGTTTGTGTAAATAAAGCTGTTTATTTAACAACAAAAAATGAAAAAATGATAGAAATTCTAAAAGAATTTGAAAAAAGAGGCGTAAAAATATATTCATGCGGTGTTTGTATGAATTTTTACAAAATTCCTCCGGAAGAGCTTAAAGTCGGGGAAATAGGAAACGCATACGACACAATGGACTTTTTATTACATAAAACGACTATAAGTTTATAAGGAGACAAAATGAAAATTTTATTTATTTTTAATCATGAACCATATGACGGAAGTGATGTAGCCTGGAACGGACTTAGACTTGCAAAAGTTTTATTTGAAAAAGGAAACGATGTTAGAATCTTCTTAATGAATGATTCTGTAGATATGGCAAGGGATTGCAATAAAAAACCAGAAAGTTATGATAACGATTTAGTTGCAATGATTAAAGAAATGTACAAAAACGGCATTAAACTTAAAGTTTGTGGAACTTGCCAAGCAAGATGTGGAATATTCAAAAATGAACCGTATTTTGCACCTGAAATTAAATCAACAATGAAAGATTTAGCTTCTTGGGTAGAAGAAGCAGACAGGGTAATAACTTTTTAA
>CAYPHV010000042.1:0-10764 GCA_964410645.1 uncultured Nautiliales bacterium | reverse complement strand
TCAATAATGTCAAATGCTTCATACATTTCTTTTTTTGAATAATTTTCATGATGTAAAACATAATTTCTATAAAATTTTCCTTTATTCTTATTATTATAAATTAAATCTTCAATTGGATAAATTTCAGAAAAACCAGGTATTATTACTCTATATACATATCCGTTATTTATTTGTTGTTCATTGAAATAAAAAGTTGGTAAAAAATCAAAATTATTAAAATCCCATTTACTTTCTTTAAAATTTATATTTTTTAAAAAATTAATATGAACATCACCATCATTTGACACAAAATGTTTTTCAAGATTAAATGCATCTTTTATCATTATATTATTGTCAGTGATTTTTCCAATGTTTTTGAAATTTTTTCGTCCTTGATATATTTCAAGATAAGCTTTTTTGATAGCATTTTCTTTATTAAAATCACTTCCAAAACAAAGTAAAATATTATTGTTTTTTATATAGCTTACAGCCATTACCGGATATTTACCTTCCATACTTGCATCATAAACCTGTAAATATTTTGAATTATACTTATGTTTTATTCTGGGCAGTGAAATACAATTTTTTATTACATAATATTTTACATATCTTTCTATGGTTTCATACAGGGCATTTTTAAAAGCCTGTTTTTTGTTTGGATGAAAAGCAATACCATTGCTCACATAACAATTTTGTATTATATTTATAGGAAAAAAAACAGTTTCTTTTTCATTTTTAAACGGAATGGAAAGAATTTCAAATGAATCGGAATTAAAATCTATTAAATCATTTTTTTCAAGTTCATTTATTTTATAAAATTCTTTGAGTTTATCGTTTAAAAAATTACCGTTTTTTACCTGAGAATATAAATTTTTAATATAAAAATCTTCAAAAAAATTTTTAGAATATAATCTTTCTTTAAATTCTCCATATGCTTTAATTTTAGCTTCTTTTTTGTTAAATCCTTTTCCGTTGGAAAAAAAGCCGCTTTTTTCTTCAGTTAATGTAGCAGAATAAATTTTGTTTTTATAATAATGTTTTTTAAAAGAAAATTTCAAAAATATCCTTTTGAAAGTATTCAACGAAGATAAATTATTTTAATTTAATTAATTGGTAACCCCGACGCGATTTGAACGCGTGACCTTCACCTCCGCAGGGTGACGTTCTATCCAGCTGAACTACGGGGTCTCGAAAAGAGATTATATCAAAAAAGCTATATTTCTACAATAACCGCTGAGATTGTAAATCCGCCGTCGTGGGTTATTGAAACATCGGTATTGTCTATTTTAAGAATAGGGGAATGAATCTTTATATAAGGTTTGTTTTTTTGATTTTTTAACACAGAAATATCTTTGAAAGAAAGTTCTTTTCCGATTCCTGAGCCTAAAGCTTTAGAAAAGGCTTCTTTTGTTGCAAAAATTCCGGCTATACTTTCAGGTTTTTTTGTATACATTTCATCTTTATTCAAAAATTTTATTTTTGCAATACCAAATTTATCAATTAATTTTTCTATTCTTTGAATTGCGACTATATCAATACCAATTTTTATCATTGTATTACAAATTCGGTAAAATATATATTTTTTATTTCCCCGCTTGTTAATTTTTGATTTATTTTTCTTTTAATCTCTTCTTTTAATTTTTCTTTTCCTTTAGCTGTTTGTATTTCTTCTACAGATTTTGAAGAAAGTATTTGAATAATTATATCTCTTATCGCAGGTAATTTTTTATCCAATTCTTTTTGTAAATCCTGGGTATCCAGTTCCAAATCAATTTTACATTTTAAATATCTGTCGGCATTTGAACTTACTAAATTTACAATAAACGGATCTAGCGGATATATCGGACCAAGTTGGGTCATCGAGTTAATTTTTTGATTTTTTTCTATTTGTTGTTGTGGATTTTGAGATTGAGTTTGATTATTGCTAAGTAAAAAATATGCAAATACACCTCCTATAACCAATAATACCAATAATAAGATTATTATAATAATCAAAAGTAATTTACTTCCGCCTGTTTTTTTTTCTTCTTTTTCTTCAGTTTCTTGAGTTTCTTCAGTTTCTTTTTCTTTTGCCATATTCATTCCTTTGTAGTTTGATATAATTTTAACAAAAAAGGTAAGCTTTGCTATCAAAATTATTATATATAATCGGCAAAAAAACAATTGATTTTATTTATATACTGGGTAATTTTACTATTTTTCAAATAAAAATCATATTTTTAATGTTTAAACCTCCATATAGAATAAAAGTTTTATTAGAACAATTAAAATTTATAGGTTATGAAAGTATAGGTGTTATTTTGTTAACATCATTTTTTACAGGATTGGTGGAAGCCGTTCAATTATATCAGGGTTTTCATAAATTTGGAGCCGAAAATTTTATGGGATTTACTATTTTTATTTCCATAGTCAAAGAACTGGGTCCGGTTTTTGCAGCATTAATGGTGGTAAGCAGAGGTGTCAGTGCGTATGCAGCCGAACTTGGAAGTATGAGAGTAACCGAGCAAATTGATGCTCTGGATGTTATGGCAGTAGATTCAAAACATTATTTAATAGTGCCAAGAATAATAGCCACTATAATAGCAATGCCTTTTTTAATACTTTTTTTTGATGCAGTTGCAAATTTCAGTGCATATTTTATATCAACAGTGTCTCTTGATGTAAATGAATATAAATATTTAGATGACATAAGGCAATTTGCAGAATTTAAAGATATAAATCAAAGTATTGTTAAAGGTTTGGTATTTGGTTATTTAATAAGTGCTATTGGAACTTATGTAGGTTATTTTACCACAGGAGGAGCCAAAGGTGTAGGCCAAAGTACCACAAAAGCAGTGGTAATAGCATCAGTGGCAGTTTTTATGGCTGATTATGTGCTTTCAACAATATTTTTGGTAATGGATTAATTTGATAATTAATCTTTTGCTTTTCTAAGCCAGGTTGGGATATCCAAATTATCTACATCTATTTCAATTCCCCCGACAACTTTTCTATTACTGTTTAACATTTCATCAATATGGTTTATTTTGATTTCTTTATTTTCTTTTTTTTCGGATTTTTCTTTTTCAAATCCGGTTGACACAATTGTAACTTTAATTTCATCCGGTTCAAGAGAATTATCAGTAGTTGTACCGAATATTATATCTGCATCTTCGTCTGCTTTTTCTTCGATAACAGACATACTTTCCTGAATTTCAACCAAAGGATAATCTTCATGCATTGTATAATGCACAAGTACTCCCATAGCTCCGTCAATAGAAATATTATCAAGCAATGGTGATTCAATAGCTGTTTTAATTGCATCAAATGCTGCATTTTCCCCTTTTGTTTCGCCAACTCCCATAAGTGCCAATCCTTGATGTGACATTACAGTCTTTAAATCATTAAAATCAACATTAATATCATTTTCTCCGTAATTAATAACCATATTTGAAATACCGCTAACTGCTTTATATAAAACATCATCAACTAAAGAAAAAGCTTCTTTTCTGCCAATTTTTCTGTCTATTATTGTGAGAATTTTATCATTTGGTATTACAACTATGGAATTTGCTTCTTTTTTCAATTCATTTGTTCCACTGTCAGCCAGTTTTCTTCTTCTTGAACCTTCAAACATAAACGGTTTAGTAATTACGCCTATTGTCAAAGCTCCAATTTCCTGTGCTGCTTTTGCGACAATACTTGCAGCGCCTGTCCCTGTACCTCCGCCCATTCCCGCAGAAATAAATACCAAATCTGACCCTTTGAGAGATTCTTTTATTTCCTCAAAACTTTCTTCTGCGGCTTTAGCGCCAATCTCAGGTCTCATACCTGCGCCCAAACCTTTTGTAAGAGCTTTTCCCAATTGTATTTTTTTATGTGCTTTACTTGTTTTAAGAGCTTGTGTATCAGTATTTGCAGCAATTAACTCTACATCTTTAATCCCTTTTGCAGCCATATAATTTATCATATTATTTCCGCCGCCGCCTACACCTATTACTTTTATTTTGGGTCCATCTATTGTTTCATTAACAGTATATAATTCATCCATTTTGCTTCCTCCTTTTTAAAATAAATTGCCAAGCCATGTTTTTATTTTTTGGACAAAACTAGGTTTATGCTCAGCTTTTGATAATATTGATGCGACTTCTTCTTTTTCTTTTAATTTTTCATCTTCCTGCTGCGGTAAGTCATATTCATATTCATATCTTTTTGTAATAAATTTATTATTGGAATCTATTTCATAATTTATTCCGTCTTTAATGCCATAAAGTAATAATCCTATAACACACGAAAATTCCGGTTTTTTTAAATTTTCAAAAAGTCCGTTTATCTCTTTTGGATAACCAACTCTTACAGGTAAAGAATCAAAAAATCCCGATGCAATATTTTTTATATTATAAAAATTGGTAAACCCGCCTGTAAGCACTATTCCGGCACCGATTTTATTTTTTAATCCTGAATCTTCTATCTCTTTTCTTAAGAGTAAAAGTGTTTCTTCAATTCTTGCTGAAATTATTTGTGTAATGGCTTCAAGAGATGCTTTTTGTTTTTCTTTCGTTCCTATAACAGAAATATCTATTAAATCCTCTTCATTTTCAATTAGTTCTTTAAAATTAAGTTTTATGGATTCTGCATTGGCCAACGGAGTATGCAGGGCAATTGAAAGATCATTGGTTATATGATGACTTCCAACTCCTAAAGTATCGGTATATCTTAATGATTTATTAATAAAAATCCCCAAATCAGCAGTTGTGGCGCCTATGTCAATTAACCCTACGCCTAATTCTTTTTCATCGCTATTTAATGTAGAAAGTCCACTGGCATAAGCAGATGAGACCAGGTTTTCTATTTCCAGTCCTGCTTGTTTAATTGTTTTTTTAATATTATCAAATCCGCTTTTTTGTATAGCAATTATATGAACACCAACTTCCAATCTGCTTCCGCTCATTCCAAGCGGATCTTCGATTTCCGCCATTTCATCAACTTTAAAATTATAAGGAATAGCTTGTAAAATCATATAATCTTTTGGAATATTTGCATTATGAAGTGCCATTTGAATAGAACGGTTTATTTCTTTTATTTTGATTTCATTTCCGGGAATGTTTACTATACCAAAACTTACAATACTTTTGGTATAACTTGTTGAAATTGAGATAATTGCTTTTGAAATTTCAATGCCGGCTATTCGTTTTGCATCGTTAAAAGCCTGTTTTATGGATTTAGCGGCATGATCAATATTGACTATTGTTCCTCTTTTAATTCCTCTGGACGGGGTAACCCCGATACCGCTAATAGCAAGAGTATTGTTTTTATCATAATTGGCGATAATTGCAGTAGTTTTTGAACTTCCTATATCTATGGCTAAAATATTTCTCAACATAATTCCTTTATTTTACATAAACTTTTATTCTATATTTTTCCTGTAAAGATTGTAATAAATTGTTGAAAAGTTCAATTTGTAATATATTTTTACTTATATTATAAATAATTTTTTTATTTTTAGTATATTCTTTGTTATCAAGCAATTTTTGTTCCTTAATCCTGTAAAGAATAGAAATTTTTGGGTTGTTTTGTGGAATAAGTATAAAATAATTTGGATTTTGAGATACAAAAACTTTTTGTAAAAACTGAGTGGCATATTCTACCGATAAATTTTTTATTTTATTCATATCGAATTTTGTAACAAATCCTATATTTTGCCCTTTAAAAGTTTTATATTCTTTTTTAGAAATTTCAACAAGTTTATTGTTTGTTTTTCTATTCATAAGTTCTTCTGTAACATAAGCTTTGGCTTTTTCAAAAGTTAAAGGTTTTGGTTTTATTTCTTCTATAAGTTTTGCAATTATATATGCATCATTATAAATAAAAGGTTTTAAATATCCGTTTTGTTTTAATGTTTTCATTTTATCCTGAGGTATTAAAGAATTATGTTCGTTTACAGTCGTTATATTATAATTTCCATTATTGGTTTTTAATTTTTTGTATGCAAATACGGCTTCTTTTTTTAAATGTTGAGCTGCATAATCAATTTTAACTTTATCTAAAGCTTTTTTAAAAGGTATAATTTCTCCTTTTACATTTTTATAGTTTAATTTATTTTCATTATAAAAATCTTTTAGCTTTTCGTCTGAAGCATTTGTTTTAAGGGGAATTTTTACAAAAACTATTTTATACTGTTTGTTGCTTAAAAAATGATTTTTATTTTTTTGCCAATATTGTTTTATTTCTTCTTCATTAAGATTAATAGATAAATTTGATCTTTTAATAATTTGTATATCTACATTATCAGAATCATATAATGCACTTGCTGTACTTAAAAGTTCTGCTTTCGCAGGTTTTATATTTAAAAAAGAAAATAATTTTTCGATTAAAAGCTGTTTTCTTAAACTTTTTTCAAAGTCAGATGCTTCCATCCTTGCGTTTCTTAAATATCTTTTATAAATTTTGTCACTTCCAAAAACATCAATAATTTTTTTTGCCATTTCTTTATCTGTAACATATAGTCCCAAATCTTTCGCATATTGCCTAAGGATTGCATCTTGAACCGCTTTTTGAAGCGCTAACTTTTTAAGACCTAATTTTTTGGCAGTTGCATCGTCCAAAGTACCGCCCATTTGTTTATTGACTCTGTTAAATATTTGTGTATATGCGTTTTGCCAGTCTTTAATGGTAACTTCTGTATTTTTTACTTCAGCGACAATAGATTGTTTTTTGCCTAATCGAAATTGACCCCATCCCATAAATCCCGCGCCTACAAAAGCAATCGTTGCTATCCAAATCGTTATTATTAACCACTTTCTGTGTGTCTGCATCCAATCTATCATTAAAACAGCCTTTATTTTTTTTGATACTATTTTGATATTATAATAAAAAAAACGACGGTAAAAAAGGATTTTTTAATGAAAAACAATGAAATTATGGAAATTGATCTAAAATATAACTGGCATCCTTGTACACAAATGAAAGATCATGAATTTTTACCCCTTATTCCTATAAAAAAAGGAAAAGGGGTATATTTGGAAGATTTTGAAGGAAATAGATATATTGATGCGATAAGCAGTTGGTGGGTAAATATTTTTGGACATTCAAACCCTTATATAAATGAAGCAGTTAAAAAACAGCTTGATGTTCTTGAACATGTAATATTTGCCGGATTTACACACGAAGGTGCTGTGAAGCTTAGTGAGAGATTATGCCTTCTTACAAAACTTGATAAAGTTTTTTATGCTGATAATGGAAGTAGCGCAGTCGAAATTGCACTTAAAATGGCTTTTCATTATTATCTGAATAAAGGTGAAAAAAGAGAACTGTTTTTTTCACTTAAAAATTCATATCATGGGGAAACAATAGGCGCTTTAAGCGTGGGAGATGTAGAACTTTATAAAAAAATTTATGCGCCTTTACTTATAAAATCAATTCATTTGCCAATTCCAGAGAATCAAAGCGATGAAGAAGCAAAAAAAGCTCTTATAAAAGACAGAATTTATTTTGAAAAATATCATAAAAAAGTAAACAGTTTAATAATTGAGCCATTAGTTCAATGTGCAGGAAACATGAAAATGCATTCACCTTTGTTTGTAAAGGGATTAAGAGAACTTTGTGATGAGTTTGATATAAAATTAATTGCTGATGAAATTGCCGTTGGATTTGGAAGAACAGGCACAATGTTTGCCTGCGAACAAGCTGGAATTAAGCCAGATTTTTTATGTTTAAGCAAAGGTTTGACTGGTGGGTATATGTCGCTTAGTTGTGTTTTGACTACTAATGAAATTTATCGAGAATTCTACTGTGATTATACAAAATTAAAAGCTTTTTTGCATTCTCATTCTTATACCGCAAATGCTTTGGCAATAAGTGCCGCAAATGCAACTCTTGATTTGTTTGAGAAAAGTGATGTAATTGGTGAAAATAAGAAAAAATCAAAATATATTTGGGAGGGAATGCAAAAATTTAAAAATCTAAAAAATGTAAAAGAGATAAGACAGACTGGAATGATAAGCGCAATTGAGATGATTGATTATCCTTGGGAAAAACGAATGGGACTTAAAGTTTATGAATATGGACTAAAAAACGGCGTGTTGCTAAGGCCACTTGGAAATGTTATTTATTTTATGCCGCCGTATGTAATAGAAAAAAATGAAATAGATAAAATGATAAAAATTGCTTATGAAGGAATTAAAAAATTAAAGGATAACGGTGATTAGTGTTAAAGAAACGTTAAAAAATTCTTTATTAAATCCCATTAGACATTTTAGAATAAAATATCTTCCTTTACTTATGGTGTATTTTGCATATGGAGCAAGTGGAATAAGCGGTGTTGCCGAAACATTCTGGGTAAAAGAACAGCTTCACCTTTCAGCCTCCGCACTGATTTCCCTTGGTGTCTGGATAAGTATTCCCTGGACGATAAAAATGGTTTTCGGACAGCTTGTAGACAGTGTTCCGATTTTCGGTTCACAAAGAAGGGCTTATGTTTATATCGGTGCCGGTTTCATTGCACTCGGCACAATTTTATTAATAGGTTTGGCCGGAAATCACAGCTGGGCGCAATTTAGCAGCAAAGATAATGTATATATTATAGCTTCATTTTTAAACGTTATAGGATTTGTTTTGCAAGATGTTGTGGCAGATACCATGAGCACGGAGGTTGTGGACAGAAACCAGCCTCAGGAAAAGGTTGAAGAAGAGCTCGCATATGTTCAGATTTTAGGAAGGCTTGCAATATCTTTGGCCGCAGTTTTGGTGGCAGGTTTAAGCGGATGGCTTGCCCAGATTTTACCTTATGAAAAAGTATTCGAAATTGCTTTGATAATACCTTTTATTTCGGTTACCGGAGTTACGCTGGTCAAACTTGATGTTGCAAATCCAAGTCCAATTAACTGCAAAATTTTATGCGGCGGACTTTTGTTTGCAGTATTTGTTGTTTTAATGGGATATGCTGAATATCAAAAGTGGGATAACAAAATATTGGCTTTTCTTTTTAAACATTCTCAGGATATTATTTTTATTGTAAGTCTTGGAGTTATCAGTTATATGTTGAGTATTGTTTTAAAAGATATTGATGAGATAAAAAGAAAATTTATAATTAAAACGGCAATTGTAATTTTTGTATATCGGGCAATGCCGAGCGTTGGTCCGGGACTTCAATGGTGGGAAATTGATGTTTTGCATTTTAATAAAGCGTTTTTTGGTACACTTGCCCAAATAGGCGCAATACTCTCAATCTTGGGAATGTGGCTGTTTAGTGATTTTATAGCAAAAAAACCTGCCCATTACACACTTTTATGGCTGACTTTTGTAACTACAATATTGTTTTTACCCATTATCGGGCTTTATTATGGAATTCCTCAAGCAATGGGACTTAGTCCAAGGAGTGTGGCAATGATCGATACTGCAGTTGAATCACCTTTTGCAGAGCTTAGTATGATACCTCTTTTAACACTAATCGCAATTCATGCACCCGAAGGGAAAAGGGCAACAT
Organism: uncultured Nautiliales bacterium; assembly: GCA_964410645.1. GTDB lineage: Bacteria > Campylobacterota > Campylobacteria > Campylobacterales > Nautiliaceae > JALTBU01. The sequence goes on along the minus strand of CAYPHV010000042.1, from coordinate 1,322 downwards.
GGTTTGCACTTATGGCAAGTCTTATGAATCTTGCTTTAACCGCCGGGGGAATATTAACCAAATATTTAAATCAAATTTTTGTAGTCAGCAGGCAGGTTGTGGAAAACGGAAAAATAATTGTTCCACAGAATTATTCACAGCTTGGAATTTTAATGATAATAGTAACTGTACTTAATGTAACAATTCCAACAGTTACTATTTATTATTTAATGATAAGAAATTCATCAAAAATTAATAAAAATAAATATAATTAATTAAAACTTTTAAAGGAGAATGTATGGCAATTTTAATGCTTATTATTATGAATCTTGCCGTTATGGCTTCAATATATCTTTCTATTTTTATTATTGAAGTTGTTTTTCATGTAAGATTAGACCCGCAGACACTCAGCGGTCTTGCGGTTTTGGCGGTAATTGTAGGATTTAGCGGAAGTATAATTTCGCTAATGCTGTCAAAATGGCTTGCAAAAATGAGTGTAGGGGTGAGGGTAATTGAAACCCCAAGTACCAAAGCTGAAAAGTGGCTTGTTGAAACAGTTGCCAATTTAGCAAATAAAGCGGGGATTCCTATGCCGGAAGTTGGTGTGTTTGACGGGCCTCCGAATGCTTTTGCCACAGGACCGTCTAAAAGCAATGCGCTTGTGGCGGTTTCTGTCAGTCTTTTTGATATGTTGGATACAAAAGAAATTGAAGGTGTTATATCTCATGAAATTACGCATATTAAAAACGGGGATATGGTTACTATGACAATAGTTCAGGGTGTATTAAACTCCATTGTATTTTTTATTTCACGTCTTATTGCAAATATTGTGGCACCAAAAGATGAGGAGGGAAATGTAAGTCCTTTTGCTTATATGGCTATATCTTTTGCACTTGAAATGGTTTTAAGTATTTTTGCCACTATGATAGCCATGTGGTTTTCTAGATACAGGGAATATAAAGCAGATGCCGGGGCTGTCAGGATAGACGGACCTGAGGGAATTTATTATGCTTTGGCAAAACTCGGACAGATTCCAAAAGAAAAGTTAGCGCTTCCTGCTGAAATGAAAGCATTTGGAATAGTCGGATTTTTAGGCGGACTTTTTGCATCACACCCGCCTATTGAAAAAAGACTTGAAAATATTAAAAGAGTGGCAAAAGAATCAGGATATAACGTTTGATTTTTCTTGTTTACTTTTATTTTATAGTTTAAGTTATAAATCAAAATATATTTTTCATTTTCTTTTCATTCTCTTCGTTATAATTCCTTAAAAAATAAATATAATGAGGATAAATAAAGAAATTTTTTTAGATATTATAATTTAACAGGTTTAAATTATATTG
>CAYPHV010000041.1:5439-10893 GCA_964410645.1 uncultured Nautiliales bacterium | reverse complement strand
AGCACTACGCTGGCAGCGTAGGGGTCACGGGTTCAAGTCCCGTTATCTCCACCAAATTGTTTTTACTAAAACCAGGACAATACCTTTTCAAAAAAACTTTCATTATTTAAACTCTTAGCTTTTAAAATATTATTGGCCGTTTTATTGAATAACGCCCTGTCAGCAAATCTACAGTGTTCACCGTATAATGAATCTAATATTTTATTTTTATATTTATTTAACTGAAAATATTTTGAATCAATTAATTCACTAATTAAATCAATAAAATTTTTCTTATTAATAATATATCTATAATTGACCATGCAAGGTATACTCCATCCAATCACAGGACCGATACGTCCGATTCCAGGGCCCAATATGCCGCTTCCTATTTCTATCCAACGGCCGTTTTTTTTCAAAAAAGTTATATATCTGTTTATGGAAATTGTATGGCTTTTTTTTCTGATTACATTCTGCTCAAAACAGTATATTTTATATCCGTTTTTTATTTTTACCACTTTTTTTACAATAGCTGTATGCCCGAAATATATTCCGCTTTTGGAATGGAAATTATTTGCAAAAGATAAAACAGTACCGTTTACAGGCGGATATTTCTTAAAAATATTATTAAAATCTTTGGAATATATATAAATATTCCCTTTTCTTTTTATGTCGCCGATATTTTTAAGCGCAAAACTTCCTCCGGGCTTTACTTTAAGGCTAATATGCGAAACCTGATAATAAACAGTCTGTATCGGTTTTCCTTTAAAAGTGCCTGTTAAATTATTGTATTCTTTTGCCGTAATAATGCCGTTTCTTTGGGTAACTTTTATATGAAACACTTTTTTATAAAATCTGTTAACAAGTTCAGAACATTGATATTTATCGCTCATATTATAATTATTGCCTTTTTGCCTGACGTTCATATAAGTTGAAATAATCTGTCCGTAATGATTGTATTTTACAAATTCGTTTTGGTTTTTTTGATGATATTCGGGCAGTTTAACAGGGGTCAGCTGCTTAAAAGAAATATTAAAATATTTATAGCTTGCCTTGGTAATAAAACGGAGGTAACCCGGCTTCTCGCTTTGAAAATTTTCCATTTTGAACAAAAAAGCCCGCCTTGTTAAAGGTTTGTTTAGCATAGTATGAAAATCTATCCAGTAATCATTCTCAGCAAAAAGAAATCCTGCAATACACAGTATAAAATATATAAATTTTCTCATCAAACCGCCTTTATATTTTATTTTCTAAAACAATAATCTCAAAATCCAGCGTATTAAAAGGAAACTGTTTTAAAAAAGCTTTTATTTTTGAATATTTAGCCTTCGCTTCACCGCCGACACCGGAATATTTGATATATTCAAGCATATTTTTGGCCGTATTGAAAATCAGTTTATAATGCAGCACTTCGACATTTGGATTTAAAACTTCGGATTTTTTCAGAATAGATTCTTTTGAATGTATAGGCGAAGATATTTCCAAAAAATTATGCAAATTTTTAAAAGTATTCGACGTAAATATGCCTAAAAGATATTTTTTTTGTAAATTTTTAATTTCCCTAAAAACAAAATCCAAATCTTTTGCCCACTGCAGCGCCGAAAAAGAAACAATTTGATCAAATTTATAATTCTTAATAATTTCAAAACATTCTTTTGTGTTAAAATCGGCCTTTAAATTCCTGCAGGGATTAAGCCTCAGCATTTTTGCACTATTGTCGACACCTAAATAAAAATCAAATTTTTTATATTTGCATAAGCCTTCACTTCCACATCCCAAATCAACTATTCTGCTTTTTATTTTGGGCAAAAATTTCTTTATTATATGTTTTTGCACTATATTGTACTGTCCGTATGTCCGGGCAAATTTCTCAAATGTTTTAACTGGCATAAAATAATCCACTTTTTATTTTTTAACTAAATTGGTATAATTCTATCAAAAAAGGTTTTTTATGATAAGCATTTTCTTTACCATTCAAATAATATTAGCAATTGTAATTGTAATTTTAGCACTTTTGCACAAATCTTCTTCAATGGGATTTGGAACATATTCAAGCAGCAACGATTCGATATTCGGCGCAAAAGGCCCTATGGATTTTCTTACAAAAGCAACTATGACAGCCGGATTTTTATTTGTAATTAATACTTTAACACTTGTTTATTTATATAACAAACAGGCAAATACATCTGTCGTAGATGAAGTAAAAACAACAAAACATATCAAAACTCCAAAAGCTAAAAAAACCTCAGCAGTTCCCAGTTTACCTACTAAATGAAAAAGTTAATCTTTTTTATTTTACCCCTGTGGCTTTTGGCTGAAGCGCATATATTTGTTTTACACAGAATAAACGACCCGAGACATTCATATACCAATACCTCAACAAAAGAACTTGGATATTATTTAAGCTATGTTAAAAATCATGGATACAAAGCCGTTAAACTGTCAACTTTGGCAAAAAGAATGGAAAAAAAACAAAATATTAATAAATATGTAGTTTTTACTATCGACGACAGTTTTAAAAGTTTTTATAAAAACGGACTTCCTCTGTTTATAAAATACCGCGTCCCCTTTACCCTTTTTGTATATACCCAGGCCACCACCAGACACTGGGGTGATTTTATGAGCTGGAAACAGGTAAAAAATTGTGCAAAATACGGAGAACTTGGGGTTCACAGCTGGGCACACCCGCATCTGCCTTTATTAACAAAACAACAAATAGAAAATGACACAGAAAAAGCAATTGACGCTTTCAAAAAATACACAGGTTATGTCCCGGATATGTACGCTTATCCTTACGGTGAGTTTAACAGCAGCATTAAAAAAACAATGAAAAAATATTTCAAAATTATTGCAAATCAAAATCCGGGTGCCATAGATTTGACAACCCCTGTTGACAATCTGGATAGAATCGCCTTAACCGGCAGAGTAAATATTGCCAAAAAATTAAGATTAAAAAGACTGCATATCAAAAATTTGAAGATTAAAAGAAATAAAAACAGAATTATTCAGGTAAGCGCAGATATAATTGATAAAGTACCTTACGTTAATTTTTATCTTACAACATTCGGCTGGAAATACCACGTTCCGGTAAAAAACGGATTTTTTCATTTTAACCCACATTTTATGCTTAAAAAATTTAGAAACAGAATTATCATAAGATATAATTATAAAATAATTTCCAAAATGATTTTTAAGGAGAAATAATGGAAAAAATATTTAATTTTACAAAAGAACATATGCAAAAATCTATGGATGCATTAAAAAAAGATTTAAGTACATTAAGGACGGGTAAAGTTTCCATTCATGCGGTAGACAGTGTAAAAGTCGAATACTACGGCACTCCTACCCCTCTTAGCCAGGTTGCAAATATAAACGCAGTTGACGCTACCACAATCGTTATCAACCCATGGGACAAATCCATTATAAAAGACGTAACAAAAGCCATTCAGGAGGCTAACGTAGGGGCAAATCCAAATAACGACGGGGATGCCGTAAAACTGTATTTCCCTCCTATGACAGAAGAAGAAAGAAAAAAACAGGCTAAAAGAGCCAAAGAATTCGAAGAAAAGGCAAAAGTTGCCGTAAGAAATGTCAGACGAGAAGCAAATGATAAAATTAAAAAAATGCTTAAAGACAAAGAAATCACAGAAGACGAAAAAAAAGAAGGGCTTGATAAAATTCAAAAAATTACTGATGAATTTATAGAAAACGTTGAGAAAACAGTTGAGAAAAAAATTGACGATGTAATGAAAGTATAATTTATGGAAAATAAAGATATGAATGTAAAAGAAATATATGAAAAACACGGAGCACTTTTAAAAGGACATTTTTTACTCAGCAGCGGAAAACACAGCGCCTATTATCTTCAAAGCGCAAGGGTTCTGGAATATCCTGAAGTTGCTCAAAAATTAGCAAAAGAACTTGCAAAAAAAATTATTGAAGCCGGAATTAAAATAGATACGGTATGTTCTCCCGCCATCGGGGGTCTGCTTGCCGGATACGAACTCGCTAGAGCCCTTGGAGCAAGATTTATTTTTACTGAAAGAGTAAAAGGCAAAATGATCCTTAGACGCGGATTTGAAGTAAAAATAAATGAAAAAGTCCTTATCTGCGAAGATATTATTACCACAGGCGGTTCGGCTATGGAAGCAGCTAAAGAAATAGAAAAAAGAGGCGGAATTGTTGTAGGATTTGCCGCCATTGCAAACAGAGGGGTATGTAAAAGAATAAATGACAAAACTAAAAGAAAGCCTGAATGCAAATTACCTGCTGACAAACCTCTTTTTGCCTTAGAAAATTTTGAATTCGAAGTATATGAACCACAAAACTGCCCTATGTGTAAAGCCGGCGGCAAACCGGTTAAACCCGGCAGCAGAGGAAATTAATGAATTGCATAAAGAATTTATAGCTTTAAGCCTTTTTTATTTTCTTTTCTTTTCGCTCATAGGAGATTATGTAATATTTTTACCCAAATATTACTCTTCGTTTTATTCGCCTTTTCAAATAGGGCTAATTTTCTCTATGATGCCTATTGCAAGATTTCTAACACCTTTTTTATTTTTAAAAAAAGCTTTAAATAAAAATCATTATTTAATTGCTTCAATCGCAGCGTTTTTTTCTTCGATATTGATACTTTCAAACAATTTTTTTCTTTTATTGACGGCATTTTTTATAATAGGTGCATCTTTTGCGGTTATTTTTCCATATATAGAAACAATAGCAATAGAAAAACTAGGTATTAAATATGGAAAAGCAAGAGTTATGGGAAGTGTCGGATTTATGGCTTACGGTATTATTTTTTCGTATATTCATATAAATCATTTAATTTCTTTTATTATTTTAATGTTTTTAAGTATGATAAGCGCGTTATCTCTCAAAGAAAATAAGATTATCAAGAAAAATTTTACAAAAATTAATTTTTTAAAAGAGTGGAAATTCTGGCTTTCTCTTATATTTTTTCAAATCAGTTTCGGAGGATTTTATAATTTTTTCACTATTTATCTACTAAATAACGGAATAGGCAAAAAATATGTCGGATGGCTTTGGGGAATAGGCGTAATGGCGGAAATTATCGTATTTTTAACAGGGGACAAATTTTTAACAAAATTACATCCGGTAAAATGGATAAAAATTGCCCTGTTTTTAACTTCTATACGGTGGCTTATGCTGTATCTTTTTGCTTCTTCGATTATTTTAATCGGCCTTTCACAGTTGTTGCATGCTTTTTCTTTTGCTATTTTTCATACATCCGCTTTACTTTACATTTCCAAAAAATATAAAAACAAAATCCTTGCCCAGCAGTTTTATTTCGGAATAGGATACGGATTTTCAGCATTTTTCGGAAGCTTGTTATCAGGCCTTTTTTACGGTAATAATTTATTTTTGTATGAAAGTATAATAGCAATGTTTAGTTTTTTGATTATGCTATAATTAAAACATAAGTTTTAAAGGAGATTATTGCTTCCTAAAAAAATA
>CAYPHV010000041.1:0-5339 GCA_964410645.1 uncultured Nautiliales bacterium | reverse complement strand
TATGCTATAATTAAAACATAAGTTTTAAAGGAGATTATTGCTTCCTAAAAAAATAAACGAAAGAAAAATAAAATTAAATTACGAAAATACCCTGATTACAGGGCCTAAAAGAGTAGGTAAAACTTTTTTGGTATTCAATTTTCTAAATAATTTCAAAGGAAAATATAAATATATAGATTTTTCCGATTACAGAGAAAAAAAATTTGATTTTGACGATTCCGATTTAATTGTTTTTGATAACTATAATTATGAAATCCCCATCCCTTCCAAAACATCTTTTATAATAACCGATAAAAACATATCAATTAAAAATTTTAAAAAAATAGAATTGAAAGGACTTGATTTTGAAGAATTTTTTTCATTTGAAAATACAAACAGCATAAACCATTGTTTTGATAAATTTTTAAGACTTGGAAATTTTCCGAGAATTTTTTCCGAAGAATATTTCAGAGACGAATATTTAAAAGAAACATTTGAACTGTTACCTTATAACAAAACAGTTTTATCATTTTTTTTTACGCATACAGGAGAAAAATTCACTCTTTATCAAATATATCAAATTTTAAAAAAGAAAATTAAAATAAGTAAAGACAGCTTTTACAAAACAGCAAACGAACTTCTTGAAAACAAAATAATTTATGAAGTCAATAAATTTAATTCCTCAAAATCCCCGAAAAAATTTTTTAGTTATAATTTTGCTTTTAAGAATATTATGACAAACAAAAAAAATATTTTACATAAATTTGAAAATATGATTTTTTTGGAATTAAGCACAAAAGAAGTGTTTTATAAAGACACCCTGAGTTTTTATTTACCACAAAAAGAACTTGGAATACTGGTAATGCCTTTTGCCGACGAAGAAACAGTATTGGAAAAATTAAAAAAAGTAAATGATGTAAAAAAAATTGAAATTATTACAATTTCAAACGAATTTACAATTACGCATAAAAAATTTGAAGTGGAGGTAATACCGTTTTGGAAATGGAGATTTGCGGAATAGATGAAGCCGGGCGCGGTCCGGTTGCAGGACCTATGGTTTTTGCGGGAGTAATACTGCTCAAAAATATTGACGGCGTTAACGATTCAAAAAAATTAACACCCAAAAAAAGAGAAGAGTTATTTAAACAAATCATTCCAAATTCCATTTATCATATTGTTTTTACAACTCCCGGCATGATAGACGAAAAAGGCCTTTCATTTTGTATAAATTATTCGCTTAAAAAAATTAAAAATAAGATTAAAGCAACAAAATATCTTTTTGACGGAAATTCCAATTTTGGAGTCAAAGGGATTGAAACAATAATAAAAGGAGATGAAAAAATCAAAGAAATAAGTGCGGCAAGTATTTTGGCAAAAGTATCACGGGACAGATATATGATAAAAATTGCACACAAATATCCGGAATATAAATTTGACAAACATAAAGGTTATATTACAAAAGAACATATTGAACTTATCAAAAAATATGGATTTTGCGATATTCACAGAAAAAGCTATAAATTAAAAGCGCTTGAACCGACATTATTTAAGGGCGCTAAATGAAAAAACTTTTAAGTTTTATAGTGGCTTTTAATCTTTATGCGGCTTTCCCAAATTATTATTATAAAATTAAAAATATCAACAAACAAAAAAAAGCTTTTGTAAACATTTTATTTCCTTTGATCAAAAAAGAAAATACAAAAATATTGCATTTAAGAAAAAAAATAATTGAGATTTTTAACGATCCGTTTTTTTTATTAAATAAAAAAGATTTAATCTTTTTGGCAAAAACCGCAAAAAAATACAATATAAGAAATATAACTGATAAAAAAAATTTTCTAATAAAAATAAACACTGTACCCCCTTCGCTCACTCTCGCTCAGGCTGCGATTGAAAGCGGGTGGGGAAAAAGCAGATTTACCAGACTTGCCAATAATATTTTCGGGCACTGGGAATATTCTTCCGACGGAATTCAGCCAAAAAGCAACTACAATAATATTGACATTAATTATTCTTTAAAAATTTTTCCAAGTATTGAAGATTCCGTAAAGGCATATTTACTAAATCTTAACAGAAATCCGGCATATAAAAATTTTAGAAAAAAACGGTTTGAATTTAAAAAAAATGATAAATTTTTCACAGGAATAACCGCAGCTTCAACACTTAAGTATTATTCGCAGCTTAGAAGCAAATATATTAACAGGCTGAAGGCATTAATTAAATATAATAATTGGTTAAAGTTTGATAAAATTAATTTAAGGAGAAAAAATGCAAAATTATATTAATTTGGCATTGCATTGGGGAATTAAAATTGCTGCTGCTGTCGCTATATTTATTATCGGTAAATGGTTGGCAAGAATTTTTTCCAACGTTTTAACAAAAATTTTAAAAAAAGCAAATATTGAAATTACATTGATTAAATTTTTAACTAATTTAGCATATTTCGGACTTATAATATTGGTAATTATTGCAGCCCTTGGAACACTGGGAATTGACACTTCGTCATTTGCGGCATTAATTGCGGCTGCAGGTTTTGCGGTAGGTATGGCTCTTAAGGAAAATATTTCAAATTTCGGAGCCGGCGTATTAATTTTATTTTTAAAACCGTTTAAAATAAACGATTTAGTGGAAGTTGCGGACATAAGCGGGGTTGTAGAAGAAATAGGCATATTTAATACCGTTATAAAATCAGGCGACAATACAATAACATGGGTTCCAAATACAAATATTGTCGGTAAAAATATCACAAATTATTCAGCAAAACCCATAAGAAGAATAGACCTAGTTATAGGTGTGGGATATAAAGATAACTTAAAACTTGTAAAAAAAACGCTTGAAAATATTGTAAATTCCCATCCAAAAATATTAAAAGACCCGGCTGCTGCCGTTGCAATTGCCGAACTGGCTGAGAGCAGTGTAAATTTTAATGTAAGACCTTGGGTAAAAAGTGAAGATTACTGGGATGTTAGAAGTGAACTTCTTGAAACAATAAAATTAACCTTCGATGAAAAAGAAATCAATATGCCTTATCCTCAAATGGATATTCATCTAGATCAAAAAAAGGTTTAATCTTTTTCTTTTATAAATTCCTCTATATTTTCATAAATTCCCTGTATTAATTTTTCTCTCGATTCTATACTGCTCCAGGCTACATGCGGGGTTAAAATAGTTTTTTCTTTAAATTTAAGTAAAGGATTATCTTTTTTAATCGGCTCTTTTTCAAACACATCAAGTCCTACAAAAATATCTTTTTTTTCTAAAATTTCTGCCAAATCTTTTTCATTTATAATTCCACCTCTTCCAACGTTTACCAAAATTGTACCTTTTTGTATTAAAGAAAGTTTTTCATAATTTAAAAGATTTCTGGTATTTTTGTTTAAAGGTGCGTGAATAGTGATAATTTTTGATGTTTTTAAAAGTTCATCCAATTCAACTCTTTTAAATTCATTGTTTTTATTATTACCGCTTGTGGAATAATAAACAACCCCGGCCCCAAATGATTCTGCTATTCTTGCCACATTTTTTCCAATCTTTCCAAGTCCTATAATTCCCCATGTCTTGCCTTTTATTTCAAACCAGTTTTGAATATGGGTAAAAATTTTTGAATTTGCATATTTTTCTCTTGAATATTTATCAAAATAACATATTTTATTCAAAAGAGATAAAACCAAAGCAAATGTATGCTGCACAACCGCATTCGTGGAATATCCGGAAATATTTTTTACTAAAATACCTTTTTTGGCTGCATATTCCAAATCTACATTATTCATACCTGTTGCCGCAATCTGAATAAATTTGATATTACTTTTATTTATAATGTTTTGATCAATTACAACTTTATTTGTAACAACAATATCGGCGTTTTGGACTCTATTTAATGTTTCATTTTCTGAGGTGCTTTGATATATTTTTACAATACCCAATTTTTTAAACCTGTCAAAATTTATATTGCCTATGCTAAGAGCATCTAAAAAAACTATTTTCATATTTTTTCCTTTATACGTTTTTTAAAAGCATTTTTGACAAAGCAAATATTGAAAATGAAATAAAAAATAAAATTATGCTCAAAATCATAGCTGTATGCAAATCAGAATTGAATACGGATGAAAAAATTTCAAGAGAAACTGTATTTGTCTTAAAAGGAATATTTCCTCCCAGCATTAAACTAATTCCCACTTCTCCCAATACCCTTGATGTGCCTAAAAGTAGTGAAGATAAAACAACTTTTTTTATATTTGGTAAAATAATTTTAAAAAAGGTATATATTTCACTTTTTCCCGAAATCAAAGACGCTTCAATAATATTTTTTGGAAAATGCTCTATTGAAGAGAGAATCGGTTTTGTATAGAAAGGAAGTCCCGCAATAAATCCGGCTATAATTAACGAATAAATATTAAAAACCAAATTTATATGAAATTTATTTAAAATCTTTCCAAAATAATTATCATTGCTAAATAACCATAATAATAAAAATCCAATAACTATAGGAGGACAGGCCAGCGGAAGCTCTATTATAAAAGAAATAATTTTCTTTATAAAACCGTTTTTTGCAATAGTTAAATAAAAAATAATTAAAGACCCTATTGTCAAAAACAGAAAAACAGAAAAAAATACCACTTTAAAAGTCAAAATTATAGAAAAAACGGCTTCTGATGGCAAATTCATTTATAATCCATATTTTTTTAAATAGTTTTTTATTTGTTTTGTTTGTAAAAACAGAATAAATCTTTTTAATTCAGGGCTATTTTTTATTTTCGACATGGAAATATAAATCGGGGCATAAAATTTTTCCGGAATTACATAATACTTAAATTTTTTAAGCATCATTGCCATAGAATAACTGGAAACGGCGGCCTGTACCTGATTCATAATCATATAATTAACACCCTGAGGCATCATGGAAACTATAAGCGAATTAATTTTTAAATGCATATTCTTAAATGCCTCTGCTGCAGCTTTACCATATGTAGTTGTATTTTTATTTGGAACGGCAATTAATATCCGGGTTAAATCTTTTAAAGAAATTTTCTTTTTACTGAGTATTATAAGATTGTCTTTTCCTATAATATAAACAGGCTTATAATGAAATTTATTTAAAATACTCTTATCTCCGATAACAACGTTCAGGGTTTTTCTTTTTGCGTGAAATATTAAAACACCCATAGGGGCATATATTGCTTTAACATGTGTTTTATAAATTTTATTGTATTTGCTAATCACAGGTTCAAAAATACTTTTATACCCTCCCGCTATTCCTATAACGCAATTCGCAAAAAGAAAATTAATCCCTACAATAAAACATATCATTTTTTTCATAATAACTCCTTATGTATTAAACAATGCAATAATCATACTAAATG
>CAYPHV010000040.1:0-10980 GCA_964410645.1 uncultured Nautiliales bacterium | reverse complement strand
AATATGATAAAATTTATAAGGAGTTAAATTTTTTTTGGCTTTTGAAATATAAATAACATCTTTAAAATTTTTAGCATAGACTAAACTTCTTTTGAGATGTCCGTAACCAATTTCACTTGAATAATCAACTCTAAATATTCGCATTACAAATAGACTTATACATAAGCTCAGCTCTTATAAAATCTTCCATCGTATCAATATCCTGGACTAAATATCTTGGAATTATAATAGGAATAGAATTTTTACTAAAAAATATTTCATTACTTTTACAATCCAATTTTCTCCAATAAAACTGCCCTGCATCGTGATAAGCTTCTTCTAAATCCTGACTTCTTTTAGGATAATTTTCCGGCCAAAACATTTCACATCTATCATCTTTAATTCTAAAACTTCTCCAAATAGGATATTCAAAAGAAGTGGCACTAAATGAATAACAGGCATCACTGTTTTTTAATTTCTCAAAACCCTCTTTTAAATATTTTACTTGCAAAAACGGAGCAGTTGCATAAATCATACAGGCATATTTATATTTATTATCTTTATTAAGTTCATTTATTGCGTGAGTAAATACTTCATTACTTCCAGTATAATCATCGGCTAATTCTTTTGGACGGTATAAAATTTCTGCACCATACTTTCTAGAGATTTCGGCTATTTCTTCACTGTCGGTTGAAACAACTATTTTTTCAAATAAACCACTTTTTTGGGCAGTTTCTATCGAATAACTGATTAACGGTTTGCCGCAGAATTCTTTTATATTTTTTTTAGGGATTCTTTTGCTGCCGCCTCTGGCTGGAATGATGCATAAATTCATTTTAAACTTTCCAACAGTTTTTTAATAACATAGTCTTGTTCTTTTTCGCTTAAAGAATAATAAAGCGGAATGGAAAAAACTTCATTATAATATTTATACATCTTGGGTAAACTTTCATTTCCGAATCCGAGTTTTTTATAATACGGCTGTTTATTAATGGGAATATAGTGAAGCTGTAAATAAATACCAAATTTTCTTAATTTATAAAAAAGTTCTGCTTTTGTAATATTTAGTTTGGAAAAATCAACCCTTACGACATACAAATGATAAGCTGAATTTTTATTGAATTTATAAAGAGGCTTTATTGCTGAATTTTCAAAAATCCTGTCGTATCTTTTTGCTAAAAGATGTTTTCTTTTTATGAATTTACCCAGTTTTTTTAGCTGGCTTAATCCAAGGGCGCACTGAATATCTGTAATTCTGTAATTGAACCCAAGCTCTTGCATTTCATAATACCATGGATTTAATTTGCCCTTTTTATCGTAAGCCATTTCTTTGTCTGTAAAGTTTTCTTTTACAATTCCATGGTTTCTAAGAATTAAAGCTTGTTTATAGATTTTTTTATCATTTGTAAGAATAGCACCGCCTTCTCCTGTAGTTATATTTTTTACAGGATGAAAAGAAAGAACCGTTATATCGCTGTATTTACAATTCCCTATTTTTCCATCTTTATATTTTGCCCCTATTGCATGGGAAGCATCTTCTAAAATTTTTATATAAGGATAATTTTTTCTGATATATGCCAATTTTTCCATATCAACCGGATTTCCCGAAAAATGAACTGCATACAGGGCTTTTATTTTGTTATTCTTTTCAATCTTTTCAATGCATTGATCAAGATTAATGTTTCCATTTTCTTTTATATCTACAAATATAGGGGTGGCTTTGGCATAAAGAATGGAATTGGAAGTGGCCACAAACGAATTTGGAGTAGTTAAGACCAAATCTCCTTTTTTTAAAAGGATTAAAGAGCTGATATGAAGCGCTGCTGTTCCGTTACTTACAACCACTGCATACTTGGCTCCCGTGTATTTACACAAAGCTTCTTCGAATTCTTTGACTTTTGGCCCTGTTGTTAAAAAAGGACTTTCTAAAACTTTTAAGACAGCTTTTTTGTCTTTACTGTCTATACACTGTTTTGAATAAGGAATAATTTTATGGTTCATTTTAAATATTCTTTCGTTTTTGTTAAAAAATTTTCTTTTGTAAGCCACCAATCATTATTGTTGGAGCTAAACTCAAATCCTATATCTTTTTCAACGCCTTTTTCACCGATACTGTTTTTGGTATAATCAACAGGCGTATGAAACTGAATAGAGGGTTTTATTACAAAATGATTTTTAAATTCTATTGCATTATCGTTTTTTGTGATCATTACTTCGTGAAGTTTTTCCCCCGGTCTTATTCCTACTTCTTTTAAATTACATTCTGGGCATAAGGCCATAGCTAAATCAGTCATTTTCATTGAGGGTATTTTAGGGATAAAAATTTCACCTCCCTGCATTCTTTCAAAATTTTTAAGCACAAACCGGACGCCTTCTTCAAGCGTAATTAAAAATCTTGTCATTCTGAAATCTGTTATCGGGAGTTCTTTTATTTTATTTTTTATTAATTTTATAAAAAAGGGCACAACGCTACCTCTGCTCCCTATGACATTTCCGTATCTGACTACACTAAATCTTATTTTCCTTTTTCCTACTATATTATTTGCAGCCACAAAAAGTTTATCTGAAGCTAGTTTCGTTGCACCATATAAATTAATAGGGGCTGCCGCTTTGTCGGTTGAGAGGGCTATAACTTTTTCTACATTATTTTTAATAGCAGCATTAATAACATTTTCTGCTCCACCTATATTTGTTTTAATACATTCCATAGGATTATATTCCGCAATCGGTACCTGTTTAACTGCAGCAGCATGAATTACAAAATCAACATCTTGCATAGCCTCTTCAAGCCTTTTAGCGTCCCTTACATCGCCTATAAAATATCTCATACATTTATCGTTAAATACCTGGGCCATTTCATATTGCTTAAGTTCACCCCTGCTGTAAATAATTATTTTATTCGGTTTATATTCCTTAAGCAGTATTTCTGTGTATTTTTTTCCAAAACTTCCTGTTCCGCCTGTTATTAATATATTTTTGTTATTGAACATAAATAGCCTTTTTTAATCAAAAGCAACTTTTATTCCTTTTGATAGAGTTTTTTAAATTCTTCACACTTTTCAAGCAATTCTTTTTTTGTCCCCTTACATTTTATTTCTCCGTTTTTGAATACCAAAATTTCATCGGTATTTTCTATAGTAGAAAGTCTGTGCGCTACGATAAATACTAATTTGTCCTGTAAACTTTCAATTGTCTTCATGACAATTGCTTCGCTTTTATTGTCAAGCGCGCTGGTTGCTTCGTCCAAAATTAAAATATCCGGATTTGTATAAAGAGCTCTTGCTATAGCGATTCTCTGTTTTTGTCCTCCTGAGAGATTGCTTCCGTTTTCCTGCAGGATTGTGTAAATTCCTTTATCCAGATTTTCAACAAAATCAAGTAAATTTGCTTTTTTAAGTGCAATTTTAATTCTTTTTTCATCAATATTTTTTCCGTAAGCTATATTCGAAGCTATGGTATCGTTAAAAATATGTACATTTTGGGAAATATAGGCTATTTTACCTCTAAGCGAGGCTAAATTATATTCTTTTATATTTTTTTTATTTATCAGTATTTCTCCTTCGCTGGTGTCATAAAATCTTTCGATTAAACTTACAAAAGAGCTTTTTCCCCCACCGCTGTCTCCGACTAAACCTATTGTTTTTGGTCTTTTTGCTTTGTAATTTATATTTTTAAGAGCATAATTGTTGCCATATTTTAAAAATACATTGTTAAATTCAATAGAATTTACTTGATTCAATATTTCTTTTCCATTTTGAATATCCGGAATTAAATAAAATATTTCTTTTAATCTTTCGTTTGCGGCAATGGCGTCCTGCATTCTTGAATATGTGGAAGAAATTCTTCTGATGGGATCACCCAGCATAAACAAAGCTGCCATAAAAGAAAAAAATGCACCTACGCTCATACTTTCATTGATAACTTCTTTTCCTCCGATAATGATAACAATTGCAGCTATAACCGCGGATGAAGTTTCTAATACGGGGATTAAAACGGCCTGGGTTCTGACTGTTTTCAGATTAATTTTTAAATATTTTAAATTGTGATTTTTAAAATTGTTTAATTCAATATTTTTTGCATTATAGGCTTTAATCGTCTCTATATTTTTAAAAATTTCGCTTAGCCTGGTATTAAGCACAGCTGTCTGTTTTTGAGATTTGATTGAAAGATTTTTTAACTTTTTTGAAATTATATTTATGGGATATACAATAAGGGGAAGAATAATAAACGCAAAAAAGGCAAGTTTTGGATTTTGATAAATTACAACTCCAAGCAAAAATACGCTCATTAAACTGTCTCTTATCAGTGTGGCGAGCTGGGAGGCAATCGCACTTTGTATTCTGTTGATATCGTTTACAATTCTGCTTATAAGCTCTCCGGAATGCGTTTTTTTAAAATAATCCAAATCCAGCGTCAGAATATGCCCCAGAAATTTATTTCTTATTTTTCGAACGATATCCTCTCCTATAAAACTGATATAGTATTGCTGTAGTACGCTTCCCACTCCTTTACAAAAATATACAATAATAATCGCAATCGGAAGGATATATAGCATTGTTTCATTTTTTTGAATAAATATTTTATCCAAAACAGGCTTAACTAAATACGCAGTTGCCGCTGTTGAAACGGATACCAGAAGCATTCCCACGAAAGCTAAAAAAAATTCTTTTTTATAATATTTATAATAGGGGAAATATTCTTTTAAAAATTTAAGCATCAGTATCCTTTAAAATTTATGCATTTATAAATGTATGCTTTTCTTTTAAAATCTTTATAAACGGGTATTTGGGCGTTATCTATATATGTGCATTTTACAAAATATTTTTCAACGGATTTAATATTTTTATCTTTTAGTATAACAATAAAATTTTTGTGTTTATAATTGTTTAAACAGGTTGAAATGGCAAATTGGTTTACTATTTTTTTACCTGGATTAAATAATTGTGAATTAATCGGGGCCGGTTTTAAATAAAAAATCATTTCAGACATTAAATCCCTGTTTTTAAAAAGCAGGGTGGTATGTGGATATTTGTTTATAACAGGCTGAATTTTGCGGGCTAGATTTTTCCATCCAAGCACACGTTTGTAAAAATCATTTTTTCTGGTGAGCTGTATATTTAAAGAATGCATAAACGGATGATAAAAATATATTAAACACATTAACAATATATTTACGGCTATTCCTAAATAAAGCCATTTTTTTGAATTTTTGTAAAGATAAGAAGTTACCAAAACACTTGCGGCAACGTATGTGGGAAGCGCCCAGTTTGCATTGGCTCTTTCTACTATGGCCTGAACGGAGATGACAAATAAAAATACAGTGCTGAAGCAGTAAAGCAGTTTATATTCGTTTTTTTTAAAAATTACGGATATTTTAAAAATTAAATATAAGTAAACTCCGAAAAACACCGGTCCGAAAACGCCGAATTGCGCTCCTAAAAATTCAAAAAATTTTATTGGATGAAAATGAGATTGGCTTTGAATTTCAGAAATATTTTCTATATGATGAAACATAATAAAATGATGATGATAGTTCCAGATTAAATTTGGAAGATAAATAAAGGCCGCTAAAATTATGGCAATGTATAATTTTTTACTTTTAAAAATTTCTTTTTTTTGGATTAATAAATAAAAGATAACACTAAAAGCAAAAATTATCATAGTCGGTTTGGAAAGTAGTCCTGTACCTGCGCCGATTCCGGCTAAAATCCAGTCTGTCCATTTATCGGATTTTATAGCTTTAATGAAAAAATATAACGAAAAACTCCAAAAAAATACAAGCAGGCAGTCTGTTGAAATAATTTCACTTAAATAAGAAATTCCGGGAATTGTAAAAAAAACGATTCCGCTTAGAAAAGCTAATTTATTATCGCTGAAAAGTTCTTTGGAGATTAAATATACAAAAAAAGCGCTTAACGTATAAAACAAATTGCTTGCTATTTTTACTCCGTAAATATTATTGCCGAAAATTGAAGTAAAAATCTTTATAACAAACGCTATAAGCGGGGGTTTTGAATAATAACCCCACGCCAAGTGTTTAGACCAGTACCAGTAATATGCCTCGTCAAAAAAAAGATCTATTTTCATCAGTTTGAGGGCTAATAATCTAAATAAAAAAATAACAATTAAAAAAAATAAAAAATTTTGAATATTAAAAATGTCAGACTTTTTATTTTTTATTTTCAATTATTAAAATCCTTTATCAATAATGGCACAAATCATATGGAGGCTCATAATGTGCATTTCCTGAATTCTTGGGGTATCGTTGCTTGGAATAATAATATTTATATCTCCTGTATTTTTCATTTTTCCGCCGTTTTTCCCAAGAAGAGTTATTGTTTTCAATCCTTTTTCCTTTGCTTTTGTAAAAGCCTTTATTATGTTTTCAGAATTTCCGCTTGTAGAAATTCCTATAAAAACATCTCCTTTATTTCCCAAACCTTCCAATTGTCTTGAAAACACATATTCGTATCCATAATCGTTTCCTATTGCCGTAAGTGCGGAAGTATCGGTTGTAAGCGCTATTGCGGGAAGAGATAATCTTTCTTTTTTAAACCGTCCCGTAAGTTCCGCGGCAAAATGTTGGCTGTCTGCCGCACTTCCGCCGTTTCCGGCGATTAATATTTTATGTTTATTTTTTAGTGCATTTAGGCATAAAGTTCCCGCTTTTTTTATTAAAAATAAATTTTCTTGCATATTTTTTGCCACTTCAATATGACTGTCTAAACATTTGTTAATCATTTTTTGCCTTTCATTTTTTCAATTATTTTAGTTGTGCTTTTGCCTTCTATAAAATCTATAAGTTTTACTTCTTTTGCTATGTCGCTTCCGATTATCTCTTTATTTTTATAATCGGCCCCTTTTACTAAAATATCGGGTTTTATTTTTTTTATTAGTTCATACGGAGTGTCTTCGTCAAATATTACAACATAATCCACCACTTTTAGACTTGCCAGAAGATATGCCCTGTCGTATTCGTCATTTACAGGCCTGTCTGGACCTTTTAGCCTTTTTACCGATTCATTGGAATTAACCCCGACTATTAATTTGTCCCCCAGGGCTTTTGCTTTTTGAAGATATTTTACATGCCCTAAATGCAGGATGTCAAAACATCCGTTTGTAAAAACTGTTTTTTTATTTTTTAATGATTTTGCCAGATTTTCAATTTTGTTATATTCAATGATTTTATGATCAACATTATTGTCTAATTTTTTTTCATATTCTTTTATTTCATTTAAAGAAGCGCTTGCGCTGCCGAGCTTTCCTACAACAACGGCGGCTGCGGCATTTGCAAAATGCATGGCGTTAATTATACTGTCGTTTTTTTTCAGGTAAAATCCAAGGCTTGCCAAAACACTGTCTCCTGCTCCTGTAACATCATAAACTTCTTTTGCAATTGTAGGGATTTGAATAAATTCATTACCGAAGAGTGCCATACCTTCTTCGCTTAAAGTAACCAGTAAATATTTCAGGTTTAATTTTTCTTTTAATTTCCATCCGGCACTGATTAAATTTTGTTTATTTTTTATTTCAATTCCGGTAGCTGTTGAAAGTTCTTTTTTGTTTGGTTTTATCATATATGCGTTTTTATATTTTGAAAAATCTTTTTTAGGGTCAATTATGAGTTTTTTACCTGAATTATTGGCAATATCAATAATTTTTTGGGTTAAATTTTTTGTTAATGTGCCTTTTGCATAATCACTGAGCAAAAAAAATTCTATTTTTTGTATATTTTTACTGATAAAATCGATTATTTTTGTTTCATAATTTTGTTTTATCGGGGTTTTTGTTTCTTTGTCATATCTCAAGACCTGCTGGTGAGCTGCTATGATTCTGCTTTTAATAATGCTTTCTCTGTCATTATCGACAAACAGTCCGTTTGTATTTATGCTTTTTTCTTTAAAAATATCCAGGAGTCTGCGGGAATTTTTTCCTAATACTCCTATTGGCAATACGTTTTCCCCCAAAGATAAAAGGTTGTTTACAACATTTCCCGCACCTCCGAGTCTGTCTTCTTCTTTTTCAATTTCTACTACGGGTACAGGGGCTTCCGGAGAAATTCTGTCACTTTTCCCCCATAAATAATGATCAACCATAAAATCTCCGATTACCGCTATCATATAATCTCTTCTTTAAAAATCTTTTTGATGTATGCAATGTTCGCTTTTATTCCTTTTTCCAGAGAAAATTTTGGATTATAATCCAGATATTTTTTGCTTTCTTCTATATCGGCTTCAGTAAAAAACTGGTATTGTCTTACATATGGGTTTGGGATATATGTATCCTTTTTATTCATATTTAATTCTTTTTTTAAAATATCTACAATCTCCTGAAAACTTCTTGCGATTCCGGTTCCTACATTATAAACCCCGTTTTTAGCGGCTTTAGTAGCTTTTATATTGGCCTGGATTACATCTTCAACATAAACAAAATCTCTTTTAATTTTATCGCTTCCCTCAAACAGTTTTGCGCTTTCGCCTTTAAGCAGCTGCAGTCCGAATTGAAGAATCATTGAGGCGGTTTTATTTTTAAAATATTCTCCCGGACCGTAAACATTAAAATATCTAAGCCCCGTTAATTTTAATTTGTCATAATACTCTTTTGCCAGGTTATCCATCATTAATTTGCTGAAGCCGTAAACATTATTGGGATTTTCAAAACCGAATTTAAAAATTTTACTGTTTCCATATGTTGCAGCGGAACTTGCATAAACAACCGTTGCATTTTTTCTAACGGCTAAATCGAGCAAATTCTTAAAAGCGTTTACATTTGTATCTATCATTATTTTTTGATCAAGTACAGTGGTATCTGAAATAGCGGCTTCATGAAAGATATAATCGATATCATATTCTTCTAACTTTTTCAAATCTTTAGGATTTATAATATCTCCGCTGATTACAATACCATTAAATCCTATCAGATTTTTGAAATGTCCGAATGATTTTAGGTTTCCATTTGAAAATGTTTCTTCGTTTCTGAATTTATCAAAAACTATCACTTTTGCATTCGGGTAATTTTCCTGAAAATAAAAAGCCAGATTGCTTCCTATAAATCCGGCGCCTCCGGTTATTAAAACGGTTTTGTTGTTAAAATCTGTGTTTATATATTTCATAACAGTGCCTTTTATAGCTTTTTTATTTTTTCAATTATATCAAATAAAGAATTTTTAACTAAGTAATTTTTTTTAATTCCGGCATTAATTCCGGCATTAATATCACTTAACTTATCTCCTATCATTATTGAATTTTGCAAATCAATATTATATTTTTTTGCCAAATTAAGTATCATTCCGGGTTTTGGTTTTCTGCATTCGCAATGCTCATCCGGATGATGCGGGCAAAAAGCAACTTCTTTTATTTCAATTCCTCTTTTTTTAAATTCGTTTAGCATATATTGAGTTAATTTTTTAAAATCATCAAGAGAATAATAACCTCTGCCGATTCCGGATTGATTGGTTACTATAAATAAAACAAACTTTTTTTGCAATAATTTTAAAAGTTCGAAAATTCCTTCTTTAAATTCAAAATCTTCTATTTTATAAACATAATTTTTATCAATATTTATTACACCGTCCCTGTCTAAAAATGCCGCTTTTAATTTTTTATTTTCCATATTTTATTCTCCATTTAATAATTCTTTTGCCGCTTTTATAACATCCCCTGCCTCAATACTTTTCATACATTCGTGCGTGCCAAGCGGGCACTCTCTTTTTTTGCACGGAGCGCATTTTAAATTTTTGGTAACTATTTTTTTATTTTTACTCCATGGACTCGTTTGTGTATAATCAGTCGGTCCAAATATTGCAACAACAGGCACATCGTAAGCCGCCGCTATATGCATGGGTCCTGAATCATTCGTAATAAAAAGCTTAAGCCCTCCGATATATTTACAAAGTTCCTTTATGCTTAATTTTCCGCAAAGATTTAAATAGTCAGGATGGTCTAAATTTTTTTCAATATCTTTTGCTATTTTTTCTTCCCCGGGACCTCCGAAAATGATTAATCTGTAATCTTTAAAATAATTTCCAACCTCTGCAAATTTTTCAGGATACCATCTTTTTGCACTTCCATATGTCGCCCCCGGATTAATACCGATTGCAGGTTTTACAAATTCAAAAGGTTTAAAATCAAGCTTTGGAGAATAAATTTTATTTTCATTTATAATTTTATTTACATATTTTGAATACTTTTCAACCATATGGCCTGAAAATTTGTTATCAAATGTAAAAGATTTTTTAGCTTTTAGCTTCAAAGCTTTTGAATATAAACTGCCTCTAAAACTTATAAATAAATCTGCTTTTGGAATTTTAAAAAATTGCTTAAACCTGTGTTTTCTGTCATCTATAATCACTTCATCAAATTTATTTTTAAAAAGTTCAGTCGATGCAAAACTGCCAAATAAAATAGTTTTTTCAGGTTTAAAATATTCAAGAAGCCTTTCTACTGCACCGCTCGCCATAACAGCATCTCCAAGCCAGGTAGGAGGTTCAATTAATAGTTTCATTTATAACCTTAAGTGTTTTTTTTACATTTTCTTCAATACTAAAATTTTTAACTATTTTTTTCATTTCTTGTTTTTGCTCATTTAATATTTTATCATTTTCTAAAAGTTTATTTATTTTATTAACTACACTTAAATCATCAGAATTTTCCATTATATTAAACTCCGGCAAAATTTCACTGGCCCCGTTTTGTTTTGTAGTAAAAACAATACATTCAAAATTCATAGCTTCTAAAATAACATTACTAAAAGGTTCATATTTAGTAGGAAATAAAAATATATCTGCCATTGAATAAAACTTATCAACATCACTTCTTGGACCTGCAAAAACAATTTTTTCACTGATTCCTTTTTCTTTAGCATACTTTTTATAAAAATTCATTTTTTTTTCTTTACCAATCACAATAAATTTAAAATCACCTTTTATGTTTGAGATAATATCAATGGCTTCTTTTACTCCTTTTCTCTCAAATCCGCTTCCGATAAAAAGTATAATTTTTT
>CAYPHV010000039.1:5437-11358 GCA_964410645.1 uncultured Nautiliales bacterium | reverse complement strand
TGTTCTTACAAATACTTCCAAAGTTTTATCTTTTACAGGAACTGCTATTTTCATTTTCTCTCCTTAAATTTTTAATCCGGCATTAATACTAATACAACATTATTAAATAAAGATTTATCGCTTACATTTACTTTCACATCAAATCAAATATATTTATCCCTTTTGCCAAAAAAATATTTCATATTAGTTAAATTAAAACAATTTAAGTTTTTTATATCTACAATATGAATTGTATCATCTTTTTTAAAATTCCAGTATATTCAGTTAAATTTCTAATATCTTCTTTAACTATAGAAGCTATTATTTCAATAGAAATATTATCTATTATTTTTTATTCTTATAGCTAATAAATAAAATAAAGGGGTATCCAATAATGCCATAACCGCTTTTACTAAATAATTACCTAACATTATTTGAAAAATAACATTCCACGGTAATGTAAATGCAAATGCCAAAGTAAAAAATATTGTTGTATCTAAAAATTGAGAAATTAAAGTGCTTGCATTATTTCTTAACCACCATAAATTATAATATTTATTTTTTAAATAATGAAAAATATAAACGTCAACAAACTGAACTACAAAAAAAGTTACAACTGAAGCAATTGCAATTCTAGGCGTAGACAACAAAGCTGTTGGTATTATAGCAAATAAAATTCCATATTTTACTACTTTTAACACATATTCTTTAGAAAATTTTTCACTTAAAATATCGGTAAATAAAAATGTAAAAGGATATACAAAAACACCTAAAGGTATTTGCATAAAAACTAAATTAATTCTAAGCTGTACTAAAATATTAGCCAATACAATTATTACTCCAAATAAAATTACATGAGAATAAAATTGTTTATTCATAAAACTCCTTTTTTAGTAAAATTATATACTACATATAAGTTTTTTTGCTTTAACTTCAATTTCTTTTTATCTAAAAATCATCCAAATTCAAACTGCCTTTACTATAGTTTGCAACATTTCCCTCAAAAAAGTTTGTTTTTTGCTCATTAAAACTACTGAAACTGTCAAACCAGCTAATAGGATTTTTAAGCCCTGTTTTCGGAAATAAAAGTTCAATTCCCATAGCCTCTGCCCTTTTATTTGCAAGATATTGCGTAAATCTGTCAATTAATTCACGGCTTAGTCCCAAAATCTGATCATTAGTAATATACCATCCCCAGTCTCTTTCAAGTTCATATGCACTAAAAAGCATATTTCTTATATTTTTATAAACTTCCGGGGTAAAAAGTTCTGGAAATTCTTTTTGTATATCCTTAAAAATATTTGCAAAAAGTGCGGTATGACCGACTTCATCCCTTTGAATAAATCTTATCATCTGAGCACTTCCAAGCATTTTGCCGGCTCTTGCCAATACATAAAAAGCGCAAAATCCATTATAAAAATAAATTCCCTCCAAACACTGATTTGCAACTATCATATAAATTTTAGCCTCATCATCGCCCTCGAGAGCCTTAGCCCCCCACTTTTCATAAACATTTCCTATAAATTCATTTTTATGGCGTAAATGTTTATCCGTTCTCCACATTTCATATATTTCATCCGTATTAAGCGAAATACTGTCTACCATAACGGCATAACTTTGTGAATGAAGCCCCTCTTCAAAGGCCTGACGGACCAGACACATATTAACCTCGGGCGCCGTAATCCACGGATTTACATGATCAGGCGTATTATTCGTCTGAATTGAATCCATAAAGATAAGCTGAGCCAAGGCCCTGTCGTACATATTTTTTTCTGCCGAAAGTAAATTTTTATACTCTCTCGCATCCTCCGTTAAATCAACTTCCCTTGGAAACCACGTGTTTGCAAGCATCATTTCCCATAAATTATACGCCCACGGATAAGAAAGTTTATTAAGATTAATCATACCTTCACTGCATCCGTTTATTATAGATGTAGTTGAGCCTTTATGCAAAGGACAATTATAGTTATAAAGTTTTTTTATTTGCATTTTTGCTCCTTTTTCTTAATTTATTACTGACATCCAAAACATTCAATACTTCTGTCCATTACCTCTTCTTTAGCTTCGGGAGACTGGCTTCTTAAATAATAAAAACTTTTAATTCCCAGTTTCCACCCTAAGGTATAAATTTCATTTAAATATCTTCCGCTGGCCTTGTCTGTTGTAATAAATATATTCAGACTTTGCCCCTGGTCTATCCATTTTTGCCTAATTGCCGCCGCTTTTACAAGCATCCGCTGATCAAGTTCATATGCCGGAGTGTAAAACATATATGTTTCGGTACTTAAATTCGGAACAACAACGGGTATTAAACCGCTTAAATTTTCTTCAAACCATTTTCTTTTATATACCGGTTCAATCGCCTGAGTAGTTCCCGTAAGTATCGAAATAGAACTCGTAGGCGCTATAGCCATTAAATATCCGTTTCTGATTCCGCCTTTTACTTTTTCTCTTAATTTTGCCCAATCCAAATGCATATCAAACAAATCCCTCTTAACTAGTTTCTTTGCTTCTTCATTCGCACTGTCAATTGGAAGAATTCCTTTAGACCATCTACTGCCCTCAAATTCGGGATATTTGCCTTTTTCCCTTGCCAAATCACAACTTGAATTAATCGCATGATAGCTTATATCTTCAAATATCTCATCAATTATTTTTAAATGCTCGTCACTTCCCCACTGAATTTGTTTTTCAGCCAGCATCTGAGCTTCGCCCATCGCACCAAGACCTATTGCCCTGTTTTTAAGATTCGTATCTTTTGTTTTTCTGAGCGGATAATAGTTCAAATCAATTACATTATCAAGCATTCTAATGGCAATCGGCACAACTTCTTTTATTTTTTCAGGTGTGTTTACTTTGCTCAAATTTACGCTCGCCAGATTACAAACGGCTGTTTTCCCGCTAACTGCCACTTTTTCAACAATATAAACTTTTTTTCCGTCTATCGAATCAAGCGAAGTTATTTCTTTGGCTTTTTTATTTACTTTTACACCGCCGCTGCTAACCTCAACATTATCGTTCTCTTCAAATAAAACAAAACTTTCATCTTCAAAAGTCACTTTTATTTTATAATGATTTGGTTCTGTATTTTGATAAATTTCAGTGCAGTTTCCAGTAACAAGTCCATTAAAAATAAGTGAATGATTAACTAATTGAGTTGTATCATAAACATCTTCTTTTCCAATATATTCAATATTTTTAATTTTTGTTTCAAAATATTCTGATTTGTTACTCTCTGTACTTACTCCAAGTTTTTCTCTTTCAACTAAAATATTTAGTGCCTTTAATTGTTTATTTCCTATAAATCCTATCTCATTTATAAATTTAGTAGCATTTCTACCGTTTATATTTAATCTATAAAGTGGTTTTGATTTATATTCTTTATTCTTGCCATTTTTAGTAATATATTCAAAACTATCTCTTTTTTTATTTAGAGTTATTTTACTTCTGATACCAAAATTTGAAAGTAAAATTTGAATATCTTTTGCTAATTCTTCACTAATTGTTGCAAATTGAATAGCAAATGTAGGAATTTTACTGTTTTTAATTTTATTTACTGTTGCATCTGATGTAAATAATCCTTGTAAATATCCTTTTATACACTCTTTTTTACCTTGAAATACAAATTCAGGAACTTTTAATTTTGTTTTTTTATTAAAATTGTATTTTTCATCTAAAATTCTTCCAAGTTTAACACTTTGAAATCTAAGTTTTGTAGAATTTTCGGTATGTTTAAACTCTTTTGGCATTTTAATTTCATCTTCTTTTTTAATAGCTTTATGTAAAGTTGAATATTCTTCTTTCGTAACTTTTTGAATATATTTTAAAATATTATCTTTCATTTTCATATCTTCATTATATAAATCAATGCAAGCAACTTGATGATCTGAATGATTTATAGCAAAAGTTCCATCTCCAGCAATAAGTCCTGTTAAAAATCCTAATTCATAATTTCCTTCTTTTCCAAATTGCCCCTGGGCAGATTGAATTAAAAGTTTATCTGTTAATTTAATATCTTTTAAAGGAATTTTAATTACTGCTTTATTTCTTAAAACATAATATTCGTGCCAGTTAGTAGATTTTATTTCATAACCATCTTTTGTAGTTATTTTGTAAACTTTTGCCTTTTCTTTTGTTTTATACATTTCAATACATTCAGCAGTACTAACCCCATAATTTTTTCTATCACCATCTGTTCTTAAATCATACGAAGCAATAATTTTCTTATTCATTTTTTCTAAATCTTCTGCTTTTACAAGTCCAAATTGAGTTGCTAATCTTGTATCAGCAGTTACACATAAATTACTGCTTCTGATAATTCCGGCATGATCGTTTTGGTTTCTTCTGTTTGCATTATCTTTGAAACAGAGAAAAGGATTTCCGGTTTCGTAATATTCAAGAAGTATTTTTTTCCATAAATCTTTTGCCTTCATTCTTTTTTTGGGAATATCGGGGTTATTTTCATATTCAATATATCTGTTTTCGAACTCTTTTCCGTAAACATCCGTCAAATCCCCCACGTCATAAGGATCAAACAATGTCCACAGCTCATCTTTTTCAACTCTTTTCATAAACAAATCATTAATCCAAAGTGCCGGAAACAGATCATGTGCTCTTCTTCTTTCTTCCCCGGAGTTTTTCTTTAAATCCAAAAAGTCCATAATATCCATATGCCACGGTTCAATATAAACAGCTATTGCCCCTTTTCTTGTTCCTAACTGATCAACCGCAATAGCAACGTCATTTGTAATTTTAAGCCATGGAATAACACCGCCCGCTGCATTTTTATGATTATCAATAAAACTGCCAAGAGATCTTATTTTACTGACATCCCAGCCTATTCCACCTCCGAATTTAGATAAAAGGGCCATCTCTTTGTAATCGTCAAAAATCCCTTCTATATTATCATTCATACTGCCTAAATAACAGGATGACAACTGATGTCTAGTTGTCCTTGCATTAGAAAGTGTCGGAGTTGCAGCCATTACCTCAAATTTGGAAAGAATATCATAAAATTTTTTAGCCCAGTATCCCCTTATAGCTTTTTTATCATTCAAATCAATATTTTTTTTATCAGCCTCGGGTACTGAATCGGGATTTGTTTCATTTTGAGCCAAAAACATGGCAACGCCCATAAAAAGTTGTTGGGGAAGTTCTATAGGATTATCTTCCCTGTCTTTAATAACATATCTGTCATACAGCGTTTTAATCCCTAAATAAGTAAAGAGTAAATCCCTTTGAGGCTTTATATAAACATTAAGCTTGTCTAAATCATATTTTTCCTTAAGTCCGGAAAGTATTCTGCCGGCAATTTCGCCTCTTTTAAAATATTCCCTTAAATGATTATAACCTGTAAAACCGCTTACTTTGTGATATAAATCATACAAAAAAAGTCTCGCCGCCACAAAATTCCAGTCAGGCCTGTCTATATCAATCTTATCGGCGGCGGTTTTTATTAATGTCTGCTGAATATCTTCTGTGCTTATTCCGTCTCTAAACTGAAGTTTTGCATCAAGTTCAAGCTCGCTGTAATCAACATTTTTGAGTCCGTTACAAGCAGCCATTGTATATTTTCTGATTTTACTAATATCAAGCAGTTCTTTTCTGCCATCCCTTTTAATAACTGTAATACCCGGATACATTATTCTCCTTTGAATATAAAAAAATTATGATTTTATCGAGAATTATAACAAAAAAGCTTTAAAAAAAATTGTATTTAACCCGTTAGGGCGCTCGCGTTTACAATTTTTAGCTTTTTTGTAATGTTTAAAAATTTGTTCTTTTGCTGAATGCTTTTAGTCAGTGCTCAAGAGAACAGTTTTATTAAACTAACTCCTATAAAAGCCGCTATATATGCAAACACATTTGGATAAATTGTATAAAAAATTCTCCATATCCATTGCGGCACTTCTGCGTAAAATGTGCTCATAGCCGCAACACAC